>CAZGIN010000069.1:0-5860 GCA_964526585.1 uncultured Methanosarcinales archaeon | reverse complement strand
GGAAAAACTGAAAGAAGACTTCCAGAAACTGCTTAAAGGAAAGGAAATTATCGAGCATCAGTCTGGACTTATCCCAATATTTGATTCATATTCTAGGATTAGCAAAGGAAATGTATTCCTAATAGGGGATGCAGCAGGCATGGTGAAAGCAACAACACATGGAGGCATAGTGTTTGCGCTGCAGGCAGCGAAGATCTTAGCTTCTGATCCTAAGAGATATGAGAAGAATTTTAGAAGATTCAGAAGAGAGCTATGGTTGAGCTTAAAGATAAGAGAGCTTATGGACGTTATGACAGACAAGCAGAAGAATCAGATGGTAGAAATATTCTCTTCAGAAAAGAACAAGAAAGTACTGTCTGAATTTGACAGGGATTACCCTTCAAAGTTCTTGTTCAAGCTTATGTTTAAGGATTTAAGATTATGGGGATTGGGGATAAATATCCTGTTGAGAAAGATCATGCACTAAACTTTATAAACAATATCCCAACTAATCCTGAGCATGATACCGAATGAGTATATAGAGGAGCTGTACAGGGCGCTTAAGGCAAAGAAGATGTCAAAACAGGAGATATCCAACCTTAAGATAAAGCTCTGTACCAAGTATGGGCTGAAGGATATGCCTACAGACATAATGCTGTATCTTACAAAGCCAGACCCTTCAATCAAGAAGTATCTGCAGACAAAGCCCACAAGAAGCATATCAGGAGTAGCTCCAGTAGCAATAATGACAGAGCCTCATCTATGCCCTCACGGAAAGTGCGCATACTGCCCTGGGGGAAGAGACAGCTGCTTTGGAGACGTTCCCCAATCATATACAGGGAAGGAACCTGCTACTATGAGAGCGATGAGAGCAGGATATGACTCATATCTGCAAGTATTCAACAGGCTGGAGCAATATGTAGTATTGGGGCATATACCAGAGAAAGTTGAGCTTATCATAATGGGCGGAACAGTATTAGGCCTTAAAGGAGACTATCTTGAGAACTTCATCAAATATGCATTAAAAGCGATGAATGACTTTTCCGAGATGTTCTATACTGGCGGAGAGCTTGATCTGGATAAGTTCAAGGAATTCTTTGAGATGCCAGGAGATGTGGCAAGCGAAGGAAGGATAAAAAGAGTGCAGGAAAAGATCCTTTCAAACAAAGGAGAATGCAATCTCGCTGATGAACAGGAAAAGAACGAGACATACCAGATAAGATGCGTCGGCATGACGATAGAGACAAGGCCTGATTACGGCTTTAAAGAGCATGGAGACAAGATGCTGAAACTTGGATGCACAAGAGTAGAGATAGGAGTAGAGACGTTAGATGATCCAGCTCTTGAAAAGACAGACAGAGGGCACACGGTAGCAGACACTATAAGATCTATAAAGGAACTAAGAGATATGTGCTTCAAGCTAAACTTCCACTACATGCCGGGGTTTCCATACACTGACAGAGATAAAGAGATAGAGATGTTCAAGAGATTATTTGATGATCCTGACTTCAGGCCAGACATGATGAAGATATATCCCTGCATGGTTCTTCCTGGAACAAAATTATACGATGAATGGAAAAAAGGAAGATATCAGCCATTAACTACAGATGAGGCAGCTGAACTTATCTCAGAATTCAAAAGATACATACCAAGGTACTGCAGAGTCATGAGGATACAAAGAGATATCCCGTCAGGAAAAGTTGAAGCTGGAGTCAAGAAAACAAACCTTCGCCAGCTTGTTGATGCAAAAGTGAAAGAGAAAGGCATCAAGAGCATGGACATCCGTGATAGGGAGATAAGAGACAAAGAAGTAAATGAAGTGATATATTCTGTCATGGAATATGAAGCATCAGAAGGAAGAGAGTTTTTCATAGAAGCGCACACAAAAGAGGATAAGCTCTTGGGATTCTGCAGATTGAGGTTTCCAGGAAAGATGATGAGAGAAGAGATCACTCCAGCAACAGGACTGATAAGAGAACTGCATGTATACGGGCCTGCACTGGCAGTGGGCGATAAAAAAGTTAAAACGCAGCACAAAGGCATAGGAAGAAGACTATTAGAGATGGCTGAAGAAATATGTGTGAAGAACAAAAAAGACAAAGTTATAATAATATCAGGCATAGGGGTAAGAGAATACTACAAAAAAAGAGGATATGAAAAAGAAGGGCCTTATATGGCTAAGATGCTAAAATGAGATCATCACAGATGAACAACATGAAGTTCAAGCAGTACTTTGAGAAGAAAGTGATGCAGACCATAAAGAAGACAAACATGTTCTCTTTCAAGGATAAGATAGGAGCAGCAGTATCTGGCGGAAAGGATTCGACAGTATGCCTGTACATACTGAAGAAATTGGGATATGATGTTCAGGCTATCACGATAGATGCAGCAATAGGAAACTACACAAAGAAAAACCTTGAGAACCTGAAGAAAGTATGCGATAAGTACGGGATAAAGCTGCACGTCGTTGAGTTCAGAAAAGAGTTCGGCATGTCATTATGCTATATCCGTTCAGTATTGAAAGAAAAAGGGCATGAATATTCATCCTGCATGCTATGCGGGATACTGAAAAGATACCTGCTGAATAAATATGCACGCAAACTGAAATTTGACTATCTTGCAACAGGGCACAACCTAGATGATGAAGCGCAGGCATTTGTGATGAACATAATAAGAAATGATCTCAGCAGAGCACAAAGGCAAGGCCCTATACCTGGCGTAAGCAAATCAAAGAAATTCGTGAGAAGAGTAAAGCCACTATACAATATGAGCGAAGCAGAGATAACAAGGTTTTCTAAATTGATGAAATTTCCAGTAAACTACGGTATATGCCCATGCTCAACAGCAGCATTCAGAAGAAACTTTGTGAACATCCTAGATGATCTAGAGAAGAAATTTCCAGACATCAAATACAACATAATAAAGTTTCATGAAAATATGCTCAAGAGCATGAAGAAGACTAAATCTGAGAAAGTGAATTCCTGCGAGATATGCGGAGAGCCTGCCAGCGGAAAAATCTGCAAGACCTGCACTATTTTTAAGGATCTTATCAAGGACTAGCCAAACTCATTCTGATCTGCTAAAAGTGCGATCTTCCTGATAAATAGTGTTCTTTAGGTAATCAACTGCCAGAATCGTGACAGATATACTATCTGGCTGACTGCCCGGAATGCCTCTGCGCATTTCTGAAGCAGTATAATTCTTTCCTTTATAACGGATCAATGCCTGAAAACCTGCCTCCTGAAGCTCCCAGGTGAATTGCTGGCTAAAGCCTACCCTAAAACCTGGAACAGGCATAATAGATTCAAACTCCTGCACGATATAATTGTTAGGGTCGATCTCAAATCCGATATCTTTCCCCTCATATCCTAAAATGATGTCAGGAATGCCGTTTGGAATATCGATCAGCTCAGCAGGACAGCTTGCTAAGTGAACAGGCAGGCCTCCGCCATGCAGCGGAAACCCCTCAATCTTGTTTGTGGGAAGATCATAAGATAGATGAAACATATTAAGAAAATTATGTGAAGGCATGTAATTAGGGACCATGCAGGCAGTTACACCGATTCCAGGAGTATTCCTTGCAAAGATCTCTCTAAGCCTGGCTTCATCTTCAGGCATAGGATCTGAAGCAACAAGCCCCTGTCCAGTTTCAAACCGATATGGCTTAACTAAGCTATCTGGAGCGGGTTCTGAATCTAAAGGGACAGGCTGCTCTTCAACACTTGCAGGCACATTTTGTTCGGGGATTATAGGAGCTGTTGCTGCAGGAACATTTTGATCATAATTTGAATCATACTTTGGCCTGATCAAGGATGATATGTTCAACCCGAAACCCATAACGCCGGCAGCAAGCAATGCCATTCCTGCCTTGACTAGAGGGATCTTGTTGAACCTTTTCTTTTCCTTTTTAGGTTTCTTTTCCTTTTTTGGATTGACTGCCAAAATAACTTCAGTTGTTTCCTTCTCTAAGGGATATCTGCTGCTTAATATATCTTCGATCTTTGCATATACTTTATCACTAAGAGGGAGATCATCAATGATTATATGATCTGGTCTGCCGTATAGTGCTTCAGCGATCTCTCCAAGACAGTCATATGCTTTTGCTTTCTTCACAAGCAATGAAGCATAACCTTTCCTTTTTTCAGTCAACGATTCCAACTGCCCTTCATGATCTTTAAGGTCTGATACTCTTTGCTGTTCACGCCTTTCTATATCATGCTCGTATTCTTTGATACGCTCTTCCAGGATCTCTTTTTGTTCTTTTGCTTCTCGTAATTCCTCTGGGGAGACAGGCTCTTTTCCTTTTCTGTTCCGTTGGCTTCTTTCGATCGTAGTAGTATGTTTTTGGAGTTCGCCGTGCAGTTCTTTTCTATATTCAGGTTTGATCGGTTTCATCAGCTGTCTGATCTTGGACTCCAATGAGATTGATTCTATACTAAGCTCTTCATCAATGTATGCAAGGCCTATCATGTACAGTACAGGATTAGAATCTACAAGCTCTTGAATAGCAGAAGGGCCGTCATATTTACAGCTGGGATCTTCCTTATAGCGAAAGAACTCCCTGGCAGTATGGCCAAATCCTTCTTTTGTAAGCAATCCTAATGCTTTATTTACAAAATTATCTCCACTCATAGAAGAGCAAGTTGAATCACAACTTATAAAATTATTGTTTTTATGATGACTAAGAAGTAGTAAAGAATCAAATAACGTCTCTTCTTGTGCTAATAGGATACAAGATCCGCTTAAGCAGCATAGTCTTTCCTTCCTAGGCTATAACCTTCCGGAACAGTAGACAAGGCAACACTTACATTCATAAGGATCGTAGCCAACTCGTCCAGATGCATCCCGTTAAATCTTGCAGCTCCACGCATCCTTGCTTCAACTTCAAGTGCAGCTGCAGCTTCAACTGAAAGATTGCCTCCCTGCGATGATTTCTGCACAAAAGGCTCAACATAATCTGATCTTTCTGTCTTATAGCCTGAAACATCAGCAAGAGTTCCTTGAACCAAGCCTAGACTCGGATTGCTTTCTTTTCTATAAGATCCCTCAAGCTTTCTAAGGAATCCTTCAATCCCGTCTAAGTTGACAGAATAATTAACATCTCTATCAGTACTTGGAGCAGGCCATTCTCCAGGAACAACCCCGTCCCATGTATCTATAAGGATCAAATATTTAGCTACTTCATTCCTGAAAAGTTCAGCTTCGTCAAATCTTTCTTGGTTTTCTCCTGACATCTTCTTCACCTGTTGTATTATATGTTGTTTTGGATATATAAACTTTATTATTTTGCCCGGTATAAGCTGGTCGTGCCGCTGCCTTTAAAAGGAATATGCTCAACCCTTAGCTTATCTCCCTCATATATCACCACTGTGGCCTTAGTAGGGCCTCTATAAGCACCTGACAAGCTGCCTTCTGATTTAGTCGCAAAAGGCTGTCCTGATCCTATGATGACAGGTTCAGCATCATGCCCTAAAGAAAGGGTAATCTCTTCAAAAGGGCTTGACTCAACAGTGTTGCCAGCTACACTATAAACTGTTGGAACAGATTGCCTAAATCCGAAGTGCAATACATTAACCCCTAAATTAGGGCCTCTCAAAAACCTGTTGACAACTTCAAATTCCTCTGTTCTGGCAATCTTTTGAGCACTATCCAACTTAGGATCACTCAATCCGGGGATCTCCCCTTTATATGCCATCAAAGGATTGGTAGGGTTAGCATAAGCAAAGCCCAAGGCATGTCTGCTATGGATCATGAGGAAATCAGGAATATTGCCCAGCATACCCATGAAACATGCTGCATTTTTTTGCTGTCTTAGCTTATAGAAGAAAACATTTCTTGCGCTTCCGTACGGTACATTGACTTCAGAGCCATGAGTTACATC
>CAZGIN010000068.1:0-5944 GCA_964526585.1 uncultured Methanosarcinales archaeon | reverse complement strand
CAAAAATTCTTTGAGTATTTTGATGTTCCAAAAGAAAAGCTCAAGCAGTCTTTTGCAGCTTTCAATTCTGTAGAGAAAGCAATAACTGAACAGGAAGAGATCAATGAGACAGTAAAGGAAGAATTAATGAAGCAGGAGAGTGCTGCAAAAGCTGAGGCTGACCGCAAGAAGCTTGAGGCCGAAAAAGAAGTGGAAAAGCTTGGTGATCTTGATGTCTTTGAGGAGAAAGTGAAGAAGGAGATGAAATCCGGGGAAGGAGATCATCTCGGAAAGCTTGATGTTTACGATTCTAAGTCTTCAAAAGTAAAAAAAGAGAAATCCGAATCTTCTGAAGAGTCTGATGAAGAAGCAGAGACTGAAGAAACCGAAACTCCTGAGGATGAATCTAAAGAAGAAACAGAAGAACCAACAGAAGAATCCAGTGAAGAAGAAAAAGAGCAGGAGCAGCCAGAATCATCTGTTAGTGAAAAAACTGCAACTAAAACAGAAACAGAGGAGTTTGAAGAACCTGAACCTGAAACCGAAGAGTCTGAAACCAAAGATACCGAAAAAGAGCCCTCTGAAGAGGATTACGGCAAGTTTGTGAAATCATCAAAAGAAGGATCAGAAAAGCATGCAGAGTTCAAGAAAGCTGAGATCCCTCTTATGTCAAGATCTGAAGAAGAGGTTGACAAGCGTGTTGATGAGATTTTCAATCCTGAAGAGGAAGGTGCAACAGAATCACCTTCTCTGGCGGCTATTCCCGAAGAAGACAAAGTGAAAGCCATGGAGATGCGCGCAGAGGAAACCCCTAAAGAAGAAGAGCCTCCTGAAGATCTGCTTGATCAGTATAAAGAAGAGGATAAGATGAAGCCCTCTACCCCCTCTAAACCGAAAAGAAAAGCTTCTAAGAAAAAATGATCCAGCTTCTTTTGAGATGTCCAAGGTGTAAGAAACCGCAGAAGTATCATTCTGCAGCAAGATCGTTGTTGGGCAAAAGAAAGGTATGCGTCTTCTGTAACCATAGCTTTAAAGTGGTTGATCATATGATGAAGTCATGATTGGGCCCACCTGCTAAAACCTTTGAATTCTGCATCCACAGGCCGTATAAAGGCCTTTCATAATCAAAAGGCTTATAAAGAATCGTGGGTTCTTTTTTAGATATGGAAGAACAAGTTTCTGGTGAAGATAGCGACGAGAAAAAAGAAAAAGAAGAAAAGTCTGAGGATGCTCAATCAGGTTTGATCGATCTGCGTGAGATCGAAGATGAGATGAAATCTTCATACTTAGATTATTCTATGTCTGTCATTGTTGGAAGAGCTCTCCCTGATGTTAGGGACGGCTTGAAGCCTGTTCATAGGAGAGTTCTTTTCGCTATGAATGAGATGGGTATGTTCCATAACAAGCCTTTCAAGAAATCCGCAAGGATCGTTGGAGAGGTTTTGGGAAAGTATCATCCTCATGGAGATTCTGCTGTTTATGATTCGCTTGTCAGGATGGCTCAGGACTTCTCATTAAGATATCCTTTGATCAACGGCCAGGGAAATTTTGGTAGCATTGACGGCGATAATGCTGCTGCCATGCGTTATACTGAAGCCAGGTTAAACAAAATAGCCGAGGAGCTTCTTGTCGATATTGACAAAGAGACAGTCCCTTTTGTCCCTAATTTTGATAACTCTCTTGAGGAGCCTTTTGTGCTTCCTTCTAAGTTCCCAAATCTTCTTGTTAATGGGAGTTCTGGGATCGCTGTTGGTATGGCAACTAACATCCCCCCTCATAACCTGAGAGAAGTGTGCAAGGGCATAATCCGCACTATCGATAATCCTGACATAACTTTTGATGAGCTTATGGAAGATATCCAAGGCCCTGATTTTCCTACTGGCGGCTTGATCCTTGGCAAGAACGGTATTATCAACGCTTTTGCCACTGGCAAAGGCCGTGTTAAGATTAAAGCCAAATCTCATGTTGAAGAAAAGAATAATCGTACAAGCATCATTGTTACAGAGATACCTTATATGGTCAACAAGGCTTTGCTTATCGAGCAGATAGCTGATCTTGTAAAGAACAAGGTTATCGATCAGATCTATGACATTAGGGATGAATCAGATCGTGACGGCATGCGTATTGTCATTGAATTAAAGCATGGAGCAGTAACTGATATTGTCACAAATCAGCTGTTGAAGCATACAAGGCTTCAGGTTTCTTTTGGTGTGATAATGCTTGCTCTTGTAGATAATGAGCCTAAGGTGCTTAACCTTAAGGACATGATCTCTCTTTTCATCAAGCATCGTAAGGAGATTGTTGTAAAAAGAACACAATTTGACTTGAGAAAAGCAGAAGAGCGCGCTCACATCCTTGAAGGGTTGATTACTGCGCTTAACGATATTGATAATGTTATCTCAACTATTAAGAAGTCCAAAGATGTTTCCCAGGCTCAGGCAGAGCTTGTTTCAAATTATTCTCTGACTGAGATCCAGGCTAAGGCTATCCTTGAGATGAAGCTCAGCAGGCTTGCAAGCCTTGAGCAGGAGAAGATAAAGTCAGAGCATTCAGGCCTTCTTGTCAAGATCAAGGACTATAAGGATATTCTTGCTTCTGAACTAAGGGTGTCAACAATAATCAAGGATGAGCTTAATTATTTGATCGAGAATTATGGCGATGCCAGGAAAACTCAGATTCTTGATGTTGAGGATGATGACGAGATTGACATGGAAGACATGATCAAGCCAGAAGATATGGTCGTTACGATAACTCATAAGGGTTATGTAAAGCGTCTTGAGGTTGATACTTACCGCCAGCAGGGCAGGGGAGGAAAAGGCATAATCGGCGCAGGAACAACAGAAGAGGATTTTGTTGAAGATATTTTTGTTGCAAATACTCATGATTACATCCTTTTCTTCACAAATAAAGGAAAAGTGCATTGGCTTAAGGTGTATAAGATTCCTCAGGCTGGAAGGACTGCCAGAGGATCTGCTTATGTTAACCTGATGAATCTTGATAATGATGAGCGCGTCTCTGCTGTCATCCCTGTCAAGGATTTCAGTTCAGGATTCCTTATGTTTGCAACTAAGAAAGGTTATGTCAAGAAGACCGATCTTAATGCTTTCTCAAGGCCTCGTGTTGGAGGCATAATTGCCTTGAGCATAGATACTGATGACGAGCTTATCGCTGTTGTCCGTACTGACGGCCAGCGCCAGATGATGCTTGCTACAAAGAAAGGAAAGGCTGCTAGGTTCAAAGAATCTGACGTTCGCCCTATGGGAAGGAACGCAAGAGGGGTTACTGGCATAAGGTTGAAGGATGATGATGCTGTTGTAAGCCTTATCGTTGCTCTTGATCACAAGTCTGCTTTCACCATTACTGAGAACGGCTACGGCAAGCGTACTTCATTTGAGGATTACCGCCTTATCCATCGCGGAGGTTCTGGAGTCATAAACATCATAACTTCTGATAGGAACGGCAATGTTGTTGATGTCAAGTCTGTATATGATGATAACGATCTTATCGTAATATCTGAGAAAGGCATTGTCATAAGGGTTGCTTCCACTGATATCTCTAAGATAGGAAGGAATACACAGGGCGTAAGGATCATGCGTCTTGCTGACGGAGACCGAGTTGTGAGCTGTGCCAAGATCAAGACAGTAAATGGAGACATAGAGTCTTCTGGTGATGCCGAAGACCTGGATGAAGATTCAGGCACCAAAGAAAGCCAGCCTGGCGTATCAGCCGAAAACGAAGAAAATGAAGATACTTCTGATAACTAATCCTGGCATTGAGGACATCTCTCAATTAGAAGTAAAGGAAAGCTTGGGCAAAGATGCTTCTAAAGGCAAAGGATTCGTTATGTTCGAGACTGATGATCCTAAGGACATTATCACAGCATGCTTTAAGTTCCAGTCGATCTCAAAAGCTATGGTCTTGCTAGACTCATTCCCTTATACAGAAAGCCTTCTTGAAGAGCTTGAAGGAAAATTCTCAAAAAACCTTCTAAAAAATTATTTTGAAAAGGCCTGTTCTTTTAGCGTGAAGACTGTCAAGCAGGATTTTGATCTGGACATATCTTCTCCTGAGATCGTTGATGTTATCAGCACTGACATACACAAGGATTTCTCCTGGGATTCTGATTACCGCAATCCTGATGTCCAGTTCTTGGTATACTTTTCTGATAACAAATGCTATTTGGGGATAGACCTTTGCCAGCTTGATCTGGATAAGCGCCATTATAAGATATTTCAGGTTCAGCCTCCTTTGAAGGCTACTGTTGCATATGCGCTTGCTCGCCTCTCAGGCTTTGACGGAAAAAAGATCCTTCTTGATCCTAACTGCGGCTCTGGTTTGATAGCTATAGAAGCTGCTTTGTTCCAGAGGGATTTTCCTGTTAATTTCTTTGATAAGGACAAGCTTAAGTTTCCTCCTGTGAAGCAGTTAAGTGGAGTAGACAGTGAAAAAATTATAGAAAAGCTTAAGTCAAAAGCTAAGGATCATTCCAGTGATTGCATATTTGCTTATTCCAACTCTTTCCAGCACATAAACGCTACAAAAAAGAACGCGAAGATCGCAGGCATCAATGATTCTATCACTTTCAGCAGGCAGGATCTTGACTGGCTTGAGCTTAAGTTTGGAGAATCTGCTGTTGACTGCATCGCTTGCGTTCCTCTCCAGTACAGCCAGCACTCAAACATCAAGAATATCGAGAAGTGGTATGATGAGCTGTTCAAGGAAGCTGAATTTATCATGAAGAAGTCTGGAAAGATAGTTCTTCTCTCAAGAAAAGATGATCTGATAAGGAAGTACGCAGAAAAATATAATTTTAAGTTAAATGAAGAAAGGTTCGTTTCTCAAGGAAAGGAAGACTTGTTTGTTCTTGTTTATGCTTTGTAAGGCTTGAATGGTGCACAGAGTGTTTCTCCTACTGCATGCCTTTTTCTTGCCATGTTTATGACAGCTTCAGCTATATCTTCAACTGCTTTATATTGATCTTGTGTAGGGATTACTGGCATTTCTCTTCTTACTTTTAGGTCTCCTTTTCTGCCTGGCATTGTTATTTCTGTGTAAGCAACTATTCTTGGTCCTTCGAAATGAGGTCTGTCTGTATCAAGCCTGTATTCTAGTACTGTTTCAGCCTGTTCTGGATTTGATGCTGGACGTGCAACAGTTATTCTTCTTGCGTAAGCCCATCTTGCCCATTTATTGCTGTCTCTTCCTTGGATTTCACTTACTGGCATCCTTTCTCCAGGTATTGTTGTAGCTGATACTATACCTGCAGATAGCCTTAGGATGTCTAATCCATATAAAGACTTTCTTGTTATGCTTTCTTCTTGTCTAAATCTGTCATAAAGCCTTTGGAGCTCGTCTACTTTGTCTGTTAATATTGTACTTACCATTTTTTCTCCCCCTCCGACTGTTTAATCTTTATCTGTTATGATTATTTGTACTTCTCGACTTTCTCGCTGACACTGTCCCATGAGATGTCTGCAGGGTATTCTCCGCCTACTCTGAACGGATGGTTTTTGTATGATACAGGGACAGCACCTATCTTCGTTTCACTCTCAGGGCCTTTTCTTGCCTTAGCTTGCTCTATGTTGTCATCATGTATGTTGCCGTTGCAGTATAATTTAGTAGGCTCTATGATTGTCAGCACTCCGTCAGGCCTCATAAGCACTTTTCTGCCTTCATACATCACTTCTGCTCTTGGCTCAACTGCAAATGTCTTTCCATCTATTGGGATCAGTTTAGGCCTGAATACTATTTCTTGATCTCCTTCCAGATGATATGTCAATGATTTTCCATATGTAGAATAATCAAATTCTGTTCCTCCAAACCTTTCGGATGGACTGTCAGGGGGTGCTGGAATTCCCATCTTATGTTCTGTTGTTTTTATTACTCTTACTAATCCTGATGCATGGATAGGCTTGCCTCTTCCTATTTCGGCTTCTGTGAAAGCTGCTTTATTTAGCCCTTGATG
>CAZGIN010000067.1:0-5957 GCA_964526585.1 uncultured Methanosarcinales archaeon | reverse complement strand
ACCATAATCTATATAAAGCATTTTCTTATCTGAATTTTTATGATAAAGCGGGATACAGTTCTTGAACTAGTGAAATCACAAGGGCCTGTACTGCCTAATGATATAGCGAGAGTGACGAGAGAAAACCTATTGTTCATATCTGCTATGCTCTCAGAACTTGTATCAGCAAAAAAGATCAAGTACAGCAGCATGAAGATAGGCAGCTCACCATTGTATTATCACCAAGGCCAGGAAGAGAAGCTGCAGGAATATTCTCATAAGCTGATAAGGCCTCTCCAGGAAGCATTAGAAATGCTCAAGAAAGAAAAGGTGCTCAAAGATGACAAGATCGGCCCTTCAACAAGAGTGGCTTTAAGAGAACTAAAAGATTTTGCGCAGCCATTCACAAGGACAACACCAAACGGAAAAGAACTGTTCTGGAAATTCTATATGGTGGGGCCAGAAGAAGCGACTTATATCGTAAGGGAAAAATATCCAGTAAAAAAAACAGAATCAAACGGGGAAGTAGTCGAGAAGATAGAGGAAGCAAAGCCGGAAGAGACAGAAACACCTGAGACAAAAGAAGATCTAAAAGATATGCCAAAAGAAGAGAAAGAGATCGAGATCATAAAAGTAAGAAAAGAGCAGCCTGCACAAAGCAGGGAGGAGAAGATAGTCATTCCAGACGAGCCTGAAGAAACTGAAAAGGCTGAAACAGAAGAGAAAGAAGAAACTCCTGCACGAGAAGAAAAAGAGAGCGCAATCTCAAAAGAGCTTGAAGAGATGAAGAAAGAGCTTGAGATGGAGCGCAAAAGGCTGCAAGCAGAAAGAGAGAAGATCCTACGTGAGAAAGAAGAGCTGGAGAAGAGCAAGAAAGACATCAGGACAAAAAAAGAAGGGACAATAGAAGACGATCCATTATACCAGCAGGCGGCAGGTTTCCTAAAACTTAAGGGGATGCAGCTGCTTGAGCCGAAACTAATAAAAAAAGGAGAGATCGAAGGAAAGGTATTGGTGCCAAGCACTATAGGAAAGATATTGTTCATATGCAGAGCAAAATCAAAGAAAAGGCTTAACAAGAACGACCTAGAAGAGCTCCAGCAATATGCTGCAGAAAAACAAAAGCATCTGCTGTTGCTGCTCCAGGCAGACCTGCCGAAAAAAGCAAACTTGGCAGACTATCCATCACTGCATACGCTCACAATATCTGAAAAGGTGACAGATGGGAGTAAAAATAACTGAGCTGCTTCCGAAAAAAGAAGCAGAGATAGAAGACCTGCATGGAAAGACGATCGCGATAGACGCGTCATTGTTCTTATACCAGTTCTTGACTTCAATAAGGCAGCGCGATGGCAGTTTGCTTACAGATTCTAACGGAAACGTAACCTCACATCTTGTAGGATTGTTCTCAAGGACAGCAAAACTCATACAATGGGGCATAAAGCCAGTATATGTCTTTGACGGAAAGCCTCCAGAACTGAAATCTGCTGAACGAGAGAGAAGAAGCACGCTTAAGAAAGAAGCACAGGCAAAATATGAGATAGCGGTAGAGAAAGAAGACATAGATGAGATGAAAAAATATGCTTCAAGGACGACAAGACTGACAAAAGAGATGGTGGCAGAAGCTAAAGAGCTGCTTGAGGCGATGGGCATACCGATAGTTCAGGCTCCTTCAGAAGGAGAAGCTCAGGCATCATATATGGTGAAAAAAGGAGATGCATACGCGATTGCGTCTCAGGATTCTGATTCATTGATGTTTGGAGCGCCTAGGCTGCTGCGGAACTTATCTGCTTACGGCAAAAGAAAAGTTGCAAACAAACTGAGTTTTGAAACGGTAAGCTTAGAACTAATCGAACTGAAAGAAGTCCTGCACGAGCTGGATATAACCCAAGACCAGTTCGTAGCATTATGCATGCTGGTAGGAACAGATTATAATTACGGAGGCATAAAAGGGATAGGGCCGAAGAACGCTCTAAAGATAGTGAAGAAGCACAAAAAGCTTTCTGATATATTCGAAGAAGCAAAATGGGGCGAGCACTTTGAGTTCTCCTGGAAAGAAGTATATGATACTATCAAAGACATGAAAACCACTGATGAATATGATCTGAAGAGCTCTTCTCCTGATGAGGCAAAAGTGAACGAGATACTTGTTGAAAGGCACCAGTTTTCTGATGAGAGGGTGGAGAAAACACTGGAAACAATAAGATCGAATGTGAAGAAAAGGGCGCAGATGAAGCTAGGGGAGTTTTAGGCAAATCCTGAAATTTTATAAACCAAAGCTCAAACTGAACCAGCATGAAGCTAAAAGAAGCCCTAAAAGGCGTTATCCCTAAATCAAAGATGGAATATGCACCATCTTCATTTGATGTAGTGGGGGATATAGCGATACTAGAGATACCTGATGAAGTAAAGAAGTATGAGAAAAAGATAGCTTCTATATTACTGGGGATGCACAAGCACATCAAAGTTGTTGTGCGCAAGCACGGTATACACAAAGGGAAGTTCAGGATACAGGAATACAGGATATTAGCTGGCGAAAGGAGGAAGAAGACGCTGCACAAAGAAAATGGAGTGCGGCTTATGCTGCACATAGAAAAGACCTACTACTCAACAAGATCAGCAACAGAAAGGCTGAGGCTTGCAAAGCTAGTGAAGCCGGGCGAAAACATACTAGTGATGTTTGGGGGAGTGGCGCCATATGCATTAGTGTTGTCTAAAAATAGCCCTGCAAAACATATCATGAGCGTCGAGCTAAACCCTTATGCCCACAAATACGCTTTAGAGAACATCGCTCTGAACAAAGTGCATAATGCAGAAGCTATATGTGGGGATGTACGAAATATTGTGCCGAGGCTGGTGAAAGAGCAGGGAAGATTCGACAGGATCATGATGCCCCTGCCAAAGAACGCAGAAGACTTCCTTGATACAGCATTGAGCGCTGTCAAGAAAAGAGGAACGATACATTTCTACTATTTTGGAAGCATAGAAGAGCAAAAAGCGCAGAAAGCAAAGATCAAAGAGATCTGCAACAAGCAAGGCAGGAAGTGCGAGATCCTGGATGTAGTCAAATGCGGCCAGTTCAGCCCGAATATGCACAGGATATGCATCGATTTTAGGGCATTATAGGCTTTTCACTTAAGGCTGCTACTTTTGGGACCCAACATAAGAAACATTTAAATATACCAATAACGGCATTTTATGAAAAGAGGTGCAAGATGGTAGAATACTTTGCAGGTGTGATGGCAGTAGCCAACCTATTCTTGGCAATCGTAGCAGGTGTGATCGCCATAAGCATGTTCAGATTAACCAAAAACAAGCCAGAACTAAAGCCCTGGAAGTTTCTTCTGACAGCATTAGTATTATTTGTAGGGTTCCAGACAATATCAAGCCTAAGGAATTTTGGGATCGTAGAGTTGCAGTGGGCAACACACGTCATAGCTTCAGTCATAGTAGCCATACTGATAGGTGCGTTGGTAACACAACTGGAGGTGTGCGAATGCCGCTAGGAGACTGCGTAAGGATAGTAGCACCATACTACAACCTAGCTTTGGTGCTCGTAGTAATATATTTCTTTATCAAACTGTTCCTAACAAGAACGACAGCGTTCCTCAAGCCATGGAAACTATTGTTTGCTGCAGTCATGGTATATGTGGTAGAGCAAGTGCTGACAGTGCTGAAGTTTGCAGAATTGATATCTTACCCTATAATCGTCAACAGCTTCATGGAGATGGCAATAATCACATTGTTCATATATATGCTCCTGTCACAGAGCTATTACCTGAAGAACAAGGGAAAACAGGACAAGGAGCTGGAATCAAGGGTGAACCAGATATCAAAAAGGCTTGGAAAAAAGAGAAGCTCCAAGAAAAGGGCAGTGAAGGCGCACAAACCAAAAAGATCAAGGCCGAAACGGCCAAAGTCAGGAAAAGCAAAAAAGAGAAAATAAGATGAACAAAAGAGGCATCACTCCATTACTTGCAACATTCCTCCTAATCATATTTGCGATGGTATTGGGAAGTGTAGTTATGAGCTTCGGCAAAGAATACATCGACACTGTCCCAAAACTTGAAGAGAAGCCTGTCCAGATCTGCATGACAGATGTGGATGTCTCACCGCTGCAAGCGCTGCAGATAAAGCACATCAACGGTGAGATATCAGAGCAAGAATATTACGATCTCGAAAGCCTGATGAAGTGAAGGTTTCTTACTCTATCTCATATCATTTCAACGAATATTTAGGGATTACTATACCTTAGATGCCGCTGTGCATTTTATTGGGCATTATATCCCTTTATCTTCTAATCTTTCTCCTGCCTTTGTTCTTCCAGAACATATCCCTGAACGCATCATATATCTTTCTGAACCAAGACCTGTGCTTTCTCTTCACTTTTCTCAATGCCCTATACAGCCTGTACTTCTGCTTGGTTGAGATCAATATGGGCAGACCTGAAGCCAGCCTTCTAGGCAGCAAGATGAACTCGATGGCAACCGCCTTGAAGCTTGATACAAGCACCCTCTTGAGATCAGTCCACCAGACATGATGCTCAACCATATCCTCAAACTTATCGCTGGCCTTAAGCTTGGCATCAAACACGATCTTTTGGATCATGAGCTCCTTACGGAACAGGTAATAGAACTTCTCAAAGAGCTTGTATGCAAGGAACAGCAGCACTGCAGAGTTGATGGTCAATCCAATATTATTCTGCTTTGTCAGTATAAGATCTGAACAGATCAAGCCTGATAACAATACAGAAGCTATAGACTCAGAATATATTATCATATCAAGATTTTTGCTAATAACTGCCCTGCGCTTAGCCCATCTTGAAACCAGATAGAACAATATCAGGGCAAGGACAGCAGTTATAGGGATGTTCAAAGGCTTGCGGTATATCAGAGCGCACTCGATAGGGCAGTTGAGATAGTCTTCTCCTAAACCGCAAATGCCGTCGCCGCAATAACAGCCCAGCTCAACATCTTCAGATTTCTCTTTCAATGTTTTCTTCTTGCCTATGATCACATAGGTATCCCCTTCAGAACAAGGATCTGCCCTTAATGTGAAATACTTGTTATAGCCGACCAAAGCCTGATCTTTGAGATCCTTGCGCACATCTTCGGAGATTATCCTGCTGATGATAACCTTTGCTTCTTCACTGCGCAGCAGATCAGTATGCGTTTCGGGAACCTGCCAATAGTCAACACACATATCATCTACATACTTGTCTCCGATATTGCTTGCGCTTTCTGTAGTGACTATTCCGTCATTTGCCGATTTCAAACCTAGCAAGTCTTCACTCTTTACGACAATCTGCGCAGCCCTGAACTCATAAGTTCTTGTTCCTGCAAGAACATAATAATCAATCCCGGGGATCCTATCAACAACATTCCTGTTCTTTAAGTTCTCCACGATCTTTGATCCAGGGGGGATGATCTCACCAGAAGCGCGCTTATTGATTATGTATTCTACTACTTTATCTAAGATGCTTCCTGCTTCGACAGGCTCGTGAGGAACAGCAACAAGTATTACTTTCTTTACCTTTTTGATATAATCATAGCTGCCGTCTTCTTTGTTCCTGTCATATGAGTACCTCAAAGCATCCTCGATAACAAGGCCTCCTATGCTGTGCCCTACTAAGTATATGGAATCAAAGCCCATGCCTGAAAGCTTCTCAGCCAGATCTTTGCCGACCTGTTCTATGCTTTCATTCTGCATATAGGCATATGTCAGGATATGCCAAGGCTGGTTAGTTACACTAACCTCATCGATCAGATTCTGGAACGTTGCAGGGCTGCTTCCCAAACCATGCACAAGCACGACTGCAGCATTGCTTTCCTGGAAAGGCTGATAGACATGAGATAATCTGTTGGTTCCGCAATCCTCACAGATCATGCCTATCAAAGCGAGCTTAATAGAGCCTGCTTCAACAGCATCAGATATACTAACTGTGCCTGATATAATATCATCAGACACTGCAGAATCTA
>CAZGIN010000066.1:0-6012 GCA_964526585.1 uncultured Methanosarcinales archaeon | reverse complement strand
CAACACATCAGGCCATAAGGTTAATCCTTCTAAGCCTCTTGCTTTCAAGCTTGAAGCTCCTAAAGAAATTCTCAAAGAAGAATTCCCATTGAACCTTAAGGTCGGCAAAGTTCTGGATGCAGAGCTTCATCCTGATTCTGACAAGCTTGTCGTTCTCCAGGTTGACATAGGAGAGAAAAGGCAGATTGTAGCTGGAATCCAAAAGGATTATTCTCTTGAAGAGCTTAGGGGAAGAAATATTGTTATATTATCAAATCTGAAGCCTGCTAAGCTTGGAGGCATCGAATCGAATGGCATGCTTCTTGCAGCAGGTGAGAATCCTTGCAGGTTGTTGACTCCAAAAGGAAATCCTGGAGATCAGATCTATCCTGGAAGCAGGGATAAGTATATAATAAAGGAAGGGATTATCGATTATAAGAAGTTTCAGAAAGTGAAGATGGTGACCAGATCTAAGAAAGTTGTCCTGAAAGATACTGATGTTGTTCTCAAAACCGATGAGGGCGATGTATTTGTCGACCAGGATGATGACAAGATGGTGAGCTAGATGCGTTCCAAGAAGTTTGGGGATAAGTTTATGCTTAGGATTGATCACGGCGGGGACCTTATTCAATCTATAAAGAAGTTCTGCTCTGAGCAGAATATCAAGGCTGCTTACTTCACCGGTTTTGGAGGCTTGTTCGATCCGGTTTTGAGCTTGTTTGACATTGATACAAAAGTTGAGGAATCAAGAAAGTTTGTTGGCGATTTCGGCATAGCTTCCTTGCATGGCCTTGTCAGCATGCATGACAAGGATCTTGATGTGAGGTGCAGCGTCTGCCTTAATGATGCAAAATTCCAGCTTGTAGGGGGAGAGCTTCTTGAAGCGCAGGCAAGGATCTGTGTAGAGCTGTTAGTGAAGCCCATACAAGGCTCTCTTGTCCGTGATGTTGAAAGAAAATACCGCACTTTGCTTTTGGACTTATGATAGAGAAATATTCTGAGGAGCGCCCATGGGGAAATTTTGTCCAGTTCTGCAAGAATCAGCAGTGCACTGTCAAGATCATATCTGTTAATCCTGATTCTGAACTTAGCTTGCAGTATCATAACAATCGTGATGAGTTCTGGAAGATCCTTTCAGGAAAAGCTTCAATCGTGATCGGAGAAACTGTCCATGCTTCAAAAGAAGGAGATGAATTTTTCATCCCTATGAAAGTTTTGCATCAGATCATAACAAATGAAGATCCTGTTAAGGTTATGGAGATCTCATTTGGTGTTTTTGATGAGGATGATATCGTGCGCATCAAGGATAAGTATGACAGGATTCAGTGATCAAGTTTTGCAGGCTGTTTGCTTCTGACTTTGACTATATAGCTTTGTGCTGCAGAATATACATTGCCTCTGTTAAGGTATGTGATCTTGTGCTCCTCGAACAATGATTTTAAGGTCTCGACCAGCTTCATCTCGTCATGGTCTATTCCTTGCAGGAGATGCTCTCCTGCAATCCTTTCTCCTAACTCTATCTCTAGGTCGCGAAATAACTTTTCTCGTCTTTTCCTTAATCTTCTGTTAAGCCTTTTCTCTGACATCTCTCTCATCAACCCATATGCTGCGGGATTTCCTTTTGCGACTTCGATCGATGAAATCTTATACATGTGCTCAAGATAGTATTCTCTTGAGCTTGTCGGAGTATATGTATTTCTTATGTCAAACAGGTTTCTGAGGACTGTAACATCTTTTTGGCGGTCTGTGTTAAAAGATTCTTCTATCTCTGCTCTGGCATTGTCAACTATTTCTGCATATATTAGAGGCCTTAAGTTTAGTACTCTGAACATGCTTTTTGCGGTCTCATAGACTCCCATAGGATAGTTTCTTAGTCCGTTTCCCATCTCTGCATCAGCTATTATCCCTCCCAGCAGGGCTTCTGCTTCTTTGTATAGCTCTTCTCTTTTTTCATCCTGCCTGGGATTCAGCTCCATATTTCTTATGGTCTGCAGAAGGATTATTGCCTTCCTAGATCCTGCTGCGAATGCATCGAGCATTCTTTCTCCAAGGCGCTTAAGTTTTGCTTCATTATGGTCATCCCAGCTCAGGGAGTTAAACCATTCTTCATTTTTCCTTTCCTGTATCATCTCTGCATATCTTTTTGTTGTTTCCAGTGTCATCTTTTCAGTATCGATCCAGGAGAATACTCTCTTTTCCTTGATTGCGCTGATCTCTTCGACCGCTTTCTGTAAGGATGGGCGCGGGCTTCGTGCCTGTTCTTTTACAACCCCATCCACAATCATTTCTTCAAGATATTCTAGGAACATCTGTCTTTCATGCTCAAGATATTCCGGAATTTCTGATGATGTTATCCTTTTTATCAGCATGAATGCCTTCTCATCTCTTGCATCATAATATTGCTTTGCTTTTTCTATCATGTCTGTCAGTTCTTTAGGTCTCAGTTTGGTATATACTCCGGTTGGATATTCCGGCTGCTCTACTGTTCTCTGCCTTGCCCTTATCTTGTTTAGAGCGGTGTTTGCCGCATTCTTTAGGCTTAGAAACCTTAGCTCTTCAGTCCTGAAAGTGCTCTTCAATATATCAAGCATGATTACTTCGCTGTCTTCTTTGTCTTCTGCGCATTCTGTTATCCTTAGTGCAAGCATAGCCTCAAGCTTAACATACGCTTTCTCCCTTTGTACTCTTTGTTCTGCTTTTAGGTTGAGTCTTGATAATAGCCTCCACGCCTCAAATGCATATTCGCTTCTGTCTTCAAAGCTTGTACTGCATAATTCGATGAGCCGGGTTAGCTGCGACTCATGCGGAGGCCTCAATTCTGCATATACATCAAGCAATCTTCTTATGTCATGCTCATTGTAAGTCCCTTGAACTGAATATACCGATGCTGCAGACTGCGTTCTTTTTATCGGATTGGTCTCGTTCAGGCATCTTGTATAGAGGAAGTGTATTGTTTTTAGGGAATCGAGCACAACTCTTTTGTTGGACTCTATCCATCTTCTTGCTTTCAGCTTTTCTCCGTTGAATCCCTGCTTTCTTTTCTTCTTGTTCAGCTGGCTCGGATCAAGCAGTTCTCTTACAAGTATCAGCTCAAATTCGGTCAGGCTGCCCATATTTCCTTGTTCAGAAATCTTCTCCAGTATCTTTGAATATGATGTTTTATGGCCGCAGTATCTTTGCTCTACTGTCATGAGGTCGCTTGTGGTTACCAGCGCGAATGCCAAAGCAGTCTCTTTAGTATCTTTTCTGCTTTTGAAGAGCTTGGCATATGCGTCGCTTATCTCTCTTTCTAGTGCAGACCTGTATCCTCCGGGAACCCTCTCATGGATATCAAAAGGCACTATGGTATCTGACACGACTTCTGTGTTTGAGTGCCCTGTCTCTAGTCTTGAAAGAATGTCTATGAGTTCCTCTTTTACGTGATCCATTTATACGGCTCCGTGAGTACCCCTTCAATATCTTTTTCTTTGCCTTTCCTATTTAAGCTTTTATCTAGCGTAGTATACAATCCTGCCTTGATTCTGACCGAAACATATTTAAGAGCAGAAATTTCGTTCCCCTATTAGATGAGATTTAAGATTATGATCACTATTGTATTCTTGCTGCTCCTGCCCATTGTGGTTGCTGACACTCTTAAAGTCACGATCAATGACCCTGACGGAACTCCTTTATCTGGTCTGTATGCAGACATCGTGCTTTCTAAAGAAGGTTTTACCCAAAAAGAAAGCACTTATCTTGATAGTATGGGGAGCTTTTCACTTACTGTTGATCCTGGAACTTATCTTTTGACAGTTGAAGCCAGGGATGCTTCCAATGACATGGATTATTTTTATGTTTCCAAGCAAGTTTCAAGCACCGATACCTTGACTGTTACAGCAGTTCCTGTTGCTGTTATCAGGGGCATAGTTTTGGATAATTATGACAATCTTGTTGTTGGCGCAGCCTTGAATTTCCAGTGCAGCAGTCCTGTTGAGGGAGATTTTCCTTATGTCACTGATAATGTCGGTTCTTTTAGGGTTAATAATGTCCGATTGGGCAAATGCAGGGTTTTTGCCAGTTCCGGAAGCTCTGTGGGCTTTGTTGACCTGGACCTTCAGAATAAGCTCCATCAGGTTGAACTGAGGATTGACAAGAGAACGACTTCTAAGAATAATGTTTTCTTATGGTTGATTCTTGTATTTTTAGCAGGTATTGTGGTCTGGTTCTTTTTCTTCAGGAAAAAGCCAAAAGCGGCTGTTAAAGGATCAAAAGAAGAAGGGATTATGCTTACTTCTAGGATGAAGGATCTCTTGAAGACATTCAATGAAAATGAGAATTCTGTAGTTAAATTTATGCTGGAACAAGGAGTTCCTGTATCACAGGCTAAGATCAGGGCTTCTACTGGCATCCCAAAAACCTCTCTATTTCGCTGTATCCAGTCTCTGGAAAAGAAGAATATTGTCGTATCAAGCAGTGTCGGGAAGCTGAAAAACGTCGAATTTACTGATTTCTTTCTTTCAGGCAGACAGCCTGAAAAGCCCAAATTATAGGGTTATAAAGCTTGGAACGATCTGGAACGATCATGTTCCGCTCAATGTATATATATTCGTCCGGTTTTACATAGTTATAATGATTATTTAGGTTTGGATGAGGAGGTAAAAAAATGATAAAAAAAGCGATACTGTTGTTTTTAGCACTGCTAGTTTTAGTTGCTATGCCAGTCCAGGCTGGCTGGGCTGTTGATTCGATGAAAGTAGGTGAAACAAAGACAATCACTATTTACGGAGTTTCTTTTCAGGTTAGTCCGGTCCTGATCACATCTGCGGTCCAGAATGCAAGATTCAGCGTTAATGGTGTGCAGACACCGGTCTTATATCTTGGGGATGTTTACGATCTAGGTGGCGGGAATTCTATTCAACTGAATAATGTCGTGATGTCTGGTGCAGAACCGATAGCCACATTCAGGATTGAAACCCCTCCGCAGTCTCCTGACTTGATTGTTGATGATCTAAACTATAATGATCCTAATGATGTTGTGATTAAGTATTGCAACATAGGTTACGGCGCGCTTCAGACTAACTTTAACATTGAAGTCTATGTTGACGGCAGCCTTGACAGCACTCATGGGGTTGAAATTGTGGCTCCTCAACAATGCAAGACCATAACTCGAAGTGTCAACTCGTTCGATAGAAGCCGGCAGGTAGCGATCAAAGCTGTGATTGACAATACTGACATGATAGCAGAATCAGATGAATACAACAACGAGAAGACAATCTATGTATCTCCTTCTGTAACAACTGTTCCAGTTGGGGATTCAATCGATGATACTCTGCTTGTTGGTGAGACAAAGACATATGTGATTGGCGGTGAAAGTTTTACAGTGCATATCCAGCACGCTGATGCAGATGATACAGTGATCGGTGTCAATGGTTATTACATCGGCGGAGGATACAGCGGAACTAGGGGATATAAGAATTTTATTAGGATCCAGGCTCATGAATTTCTCCGGGTCGGAGGCAATGGTGCTGTAAGGTTTACATTAGAAAAGAGAGATCCGGGTTACTGTCATGATTCTGACGGCCTTGATTATTACAACAGGGGAACCATTACAGGTGTTACAGAAGAAGGCACTTCAATGAATATGAGAGACACTTGTGAAGGAAACCAGGTTCATGAATATGCTTGCCAGACACCTAATCCATACGGGAACTATCTTGAGCAGCAAAATTACGGCTGGATAAATTATGACTGCCCTTACGGCTGCAGCAACGGCGCTTGCAAGTCTGCTTCTGCAGTAGGAATAAAGTGTTCTGATTCTGATGGCGGTAAATCTATCTATACTGCTGGACAAGCTAATGGAAAGAGCGTATATCCTGAAGAAGGTTGGACTGCCAAATCTGATTATTGTATTCAGAAAGTAGGCGGAACTTTTAAGCTGGATCATTCTTTGAATGATGCTTATAGCGTTGGCAGAGTCAATTATTGCGGAGAGAATTGTGCAGTTCAGGAATATAGTTGCGCTGGAGATACAATTGTATCTGATGTAGTAACATG
>CAZGIN010000065.1:0-6054 GCA_964526585.1 uncultured Methanosarcinales archaeon | reverse complement strand
AGGAAGGTTTTTATACTATCAAAGGAAGAAGGCAGTTATGGCACTAAAACAAGTGATACTGGTAAGACAGGACTTAAAGCTTCCAAAGGGAAAGATGGCTGCACAGGCAGCTCATGCAGCAGTGGAAGCTGTATTCAAATCAGATGATTCTAAAGTTAAGGCATGGAGGGATGAAGGCCAGAAGAAATCTGTACTGAAAGTTCCTGATGAGAAAACATTAGTGAGATATTTCCAGAAAGCAAAAGATGCAGGATTTGCATGCTCGCTCATAACAGATGCAGGCAAAACTGTCATAGCTCCAGGGACAAAAACTTGTGTAGGGATAGGGCCTGATGATGAGGAAGAGATAGACAGGATAACAGGAGAGCTTAAGCTGCTATCTTGATAGTAACTCTCTGACAAAAATAATATAAATGACTCTGAAAAATAAGCCTTATGGATGAGATGATACAGCTTAACTCAGGAGAAGCAGTACTGTATGAAGTTACGAACGACCAGCCAAATCTAAGGACATATATCGCTTCAACGCCTGAAACAAGAGAGATCTGCACAAGATCAGAGATATTTTCTCCAGAATTTGAATACTTCCTGCAAAAAGGGATAAGAAAGATAATAACCCAGACAAAGCTGAAAGACATAATCCTGCAGAACATGAACAAGCTGATAAATGCAGATGTGCTTGATATCCTTCGTGGAGGAAGCAATTTTGATCCGCGAAGCGGATTATATAGGTTAGGGTTAAGGGCTACAAGGCATGTACTGTCAAGCCAGAGAAAACAGAATGAAGACGGATCATGGACAGTTACAGACGACAGCTACTGCAAGATATTTGCAGAAGAAGTTCAGCCGAAAAGGGAAGTGCACCTATTCTTTGGAGATATAGTAGCAACAGGAAAATCACTTGAGGCAGGACTAAGCAAATTCCTTCAAAGAGTTAAAGAGAAAGACTATACATTAAAATCAGTATTCTTCTTCACTATCGGAGGAAAGCAAAGCGAAGAGATATTAGAGAAGCTTCTCAAAGATTATGAAGGGGTAGACATCCATGTTGTGTACATAGAAGCAAGATTTGGGATAGCCACATGGGAAACACCAATAAAGATAAAGAAAGAAGGAACAGACCTTCTTGTATATTGGGAGAATGCACTGCCTTCTCCTGAATATGTCCTTGAGCTATTGAAAAAACCTGAGTTTCTCTTGGAAAAATGCGCAATCTATGATGGAGGAAAGCGCGCAAACAGCTGGGAAGCGCATCTTTTAGAAGTAAAGAAATACTGGGAGCAGCTGAATGAGAGCGGGAATATACTTTTTGAAGCGATAAACGAAAGGATGCCTATACTGAATGTTAAAAACACAGAGGAGCTTATGAACATGTTCCCAGGATGGAAATCAATAGACTGCGACCTAAAAGCAGAAATAATAAGCTCGATAGACAAGATCAAGAAAGATTTTTCAGATACGAACGAATCGTTCAAGAAGATATGCTCTGAAAGGATAGATATGCTGCAGAAGATAATCAATGGAAAGCAGCCAGATACAGGACTGCCGACAAGCTGAGCCATGCCAGTAGCCATGCACGGACAGGATATATAAGGAACTCTTCACTAAATTCTTCTATGGATCCACTCAAAAAAGCGATGATACTAGGCGAAGCAGGAAGATATGACAGCTGCGGGCCAAAGATGTGCGAAGTGAAAGTAAATTCTGGCCTAAATGGGATATATCATGCTAAAGCAAACCATAAGACCTGCAGGCTGTTCAAAACTTTGATGAGCAACACATGCAAATTCGACTGCAGCTACTGCTCGAATTCTACCAGATGCAAAGAAAAACAGACAAAAGTAAGCTATAAAGAAGAAGAGCTGCCAAAAATATTCGACTACCTGCATAAAAACCTGGCAGTTCAAGGCCTTTTTCTAAGTTCAGGGATGAGTTCAGATCCGGATAAAACAACAGAGAAGATGATAAGCTCTGTGAAGATACTAAGACAGAAATATAGGTTTAAAGGATATGTGCATTTCAAAGTTTTGCCTGGAACATCATACGAGCTGATAAAGCAGGCATCAGAGATATCAGACAGGATGAGCATAAACATAGAAGCACCAAATAAGTCTGTATTGGGAGAGTTAAGCACGAACAAAGATTTTAGGATAGACATACTTCGAAGACAAGCCTGGATCTCAAGGTTAAAATTATCAGGCGGGCAGACAACACAGATGATAGTCAATAAACTAGCGACAGACAAAGACGTCCTTAAGATGAGCAACTGGGAATATGAAACCCTGAATATGAGGAGAGTATATTATTCTGCATTCAGGCCAGTTGCCGGAACTCCTCTAGAGGGAGAGAAAGCAGAGCCATTATCAAGACAAAATCACCTGTATAATGCTGATTTCTTAATAAGGGATTATGGGTACAATGTGAAAGAGTTCTACTCAGTTATGGATAATGGGATGCTGCCGAAAGAAGACCCTAAGCTTGCTCTTGCAAGAGCGAATTTTGACAAGCCTCTTGACATAAACGAAGCAAGCTACAAGGAATTAATAAGGATACCTGGAATCGGCCCAAAGACAGCGATGGAGATTGTCAGGAGCAAAGAAAAGATAACAAAGTATGAGCAGCTTTACAGGTTTGGAGCCAGGATAGAGAGGGCAAAACCATTCCTGAAAGTAAATGGGCATACGCAGAAGATGCTGACTGCTTTCTGTTGATTTTGATCCTTATCCGGAAATTCCACTGGCCATATACGCAAAGGGAATTTTAATCAATAGTAATATCTTATCTCAATAAACGAATAACGGGTTTTAAAGTGAAACTAGATATATCAAATATAAAATTCAGTACTTTTGACCTAAAAAGAGGATTAAAACTGCCTAATTCCATGAACAATCAACTTGCAGAAGATATAGGCATAATGATTGGGGACGGGCATATCGGCTATAACAAGTATGCTGCTGGAGTCGATTATATTTTAAGTGTCTCAGGTAATGCGTCAAGTGATAAAGATTATATCTTGAATTATATTAAGGATCTCAAATTAAAGTTGTATGGACTTGAGTTTAGGGATTTCCTTAAGGGTAATAGAAAGACAGAGATACAGCTCAAAATATGCTCGCGGGGACTGCTAGAATTCTATACAAAAACAATAGGGTTGCCCTTAGGTAAGAAAATAAATATCGGTATTCCTGATTGTATTTGGTCAAAAAAGGAATATCTCGCTTCTTGCTTGAGAGGCATAATCGATACTGATTTTGCATTGTGTTTTAAGAAGAGAGAAAAGTACCCAGTTCTTCAATTGAAAACATGTAGCCAAAAACTAGTGATAGATTGTAAGAAGGCTTTTCAGAGGTTTGATATAAAATCCAATATTTATTGTAATATTAAAGAAACTCATTCTGTAACAAAAAGAGAATTCACAACTAACTACCTGTTTGTAAACGGGAGGGTTAATCTTCGCAGATATCTTTATGAGATAGGGTTCAGCAACAAGAGAATTCTTGATATAATAGAAAAAAACGGGCCCACTGGGATTCGAACCCAGGACCTTTCGGTTACTTCAGTCAAGGCATCGGCCTTAACAATAAGAGCCGAACGCTCTAGCCAGGCTGAGCTATGAGCCCATATGATAAGCGGAATAAAAATGAATTTAAAAAGGTATTGAAAAGAAATCATTCAGCCTTGGATTCTTCGTCTGATTCTTCCTCTTTATCTTCATCTTCTGAATCGTCGTTTTCGTCGTCCTCATCAGAATCTTCGTCAGCAGAATCTCCGCCTATGTCTTCAAAATCATCCTCATGGGAATCTTCGTCTTCAGGCTCCTTGCTTTTCTTCTTATGCTCTTCTGATTCTGCTTCAGATCCTTCAGCCTGTTCAGGTTCTTCTCCTGTACACTCTTTCTCGTGCGGGCAGCCGCAGCATCCATGTCCTTCCATAAATAATCCCTCCTAAAAATAAGTCAGATAACTTGTGGCTCGCATTTCGTTTAAAAACCTTTGCTTGAATACGTTACCATTCTCCAGTAAGATTTAAATATCTGTGAACTATACATAAAAGCATGAACGCTATAAGGCTTGTAATAAACTCAGTGCATATATGCAGATTCTCAGCAAGAGACGGAAGCCTTGACATAGTGATAAATTTCAACGACGGCCAGGACAAGGAGATAACAAAATCAATAATCGTGACGGATCCTGACAGGAACGCAGAAGCAGTGATAGAAGAGATATGCAAACTAGTGAAGAACACATCAAACAGGTTTGACGGAAACACAGTACTGGGAAAAGACATAAAACTGATGTTTGAGAGAAAAGACGATATAGTGAAGAAATTAGCAAACTTCTTAAGGGATGCACACCTGAAAGTTGAAAGCGTAAGAAACAAAAAGAGCTCAGAAGGCTATCTTGACATGATCAGAAGAATAACAAGCATGAAGCTCTCATTCCTATAAAACTTTATTTCTCCAGATCCTTCAATGTGAAGCTCAAAAGGATCCTGCCAAGAGCAAGCAAAGGAAGGATAAATACTATCCCGAAGAAGATGCCAAAAAGATAGCTGAAAGATACGATCAACGCAAACAGAAAATTCAGCAGGAAAAGGCACACTACAAACAATGCAAAAGGAAGGATAATATAATGGGCTTTCTTCAGACCTAATGCGAACGACCTTGATACAGGCTTCTTTGAATAACCGATCAAGACATAAGAGATCGATGCAAAATAGACAAGCAGAAGGAAGAAGACATAAGTTATTATGGATGCAGGAGATGCATTTGCGCGCTTGTTGAGAGTATCAAGGAAATAGAACAAAAAGTTGAAGAAGTAATATAGGCAGAACCATGCAAACCAGAACAAGCTCACAAAGAAGAATTTTCTTAGATATGAATTGAGATTTTCTTTCTTGATAAGGTCAAGGGAGAAGCGCCAGGCTAAGCCCTGGAAAAGAGCATAGATGAAAAAAGCGCTGAATGCCAACAGGAGTATAAGCAAAAGCATGTTGAAAGCCAGAGGCTGAAGCCCAGATCCGAGCAAGCCTGATATCCCATCCTGGGAATACATCATGGAGATGCTCCCTGAATTCTGGGAAAAGGCAGCATTTAAGGCGTATGCGTATTCTCGTATCTTGAAATATATGCTTCTAGCCAGGAACCCATACACAAACACGAAAAGCAGATCAAAAAATGCAGGGATAAATACCAAAGCCTTCTTTGGCTTTATGAGGCTGTAAGTATGCTTTACTGCATTGACAAGATTATACCAAGGGTTCATTTTAGGGCCTCCCTGACAGCTAATCCAAGAGTGGCTTCAGTCTGGATGCCTTTAAACTCCATCCCTCCAATGATCATGGTTGGAGTGCCTACAATGCCATTAAACACAGCCTCGCTGACATCTTTTGCGACAATATCTGATTTAGATCCTGAATCAAGACACTCAGCGAAAGAGTTTGTATCCAATGAAATGTTTTGGGCATAAGATTTAAGGCTGTCAACACTAAGATCATCACTGCCGAGCAAGAAGAAAAAATACTCCCACCCCTTATACTGATCAGAAGCACACTTGACAGCTTCAGCAGCCTTGTAAGACTCATGCTTGGTCGGATAAAGCTTAAGCACGAAATTCACTTTCGAATTGTAAGCAGAATAAACATGCTCAAGAGAATCCTTCATCTGGGCAGTATAAGGACATTCAGGATCTCCAAATAATATGAAATTCACATCTGATTGGGGAGAAGTGCCCATATCAATGCCTGAAAAGACAGAATCATCCACATTTCTAGGCAAAGCAACATTGATCTGGGGGGAAGGGAACAATGAATCAATAAAGAAAGACAGCAGAGCTATGCAAATAAGCGCAGCTATGAGAAAAACAAGAAAATTATTGTCTTTGAAAAAGCCCATCTTACACTACAAGCTGAGGCCAAGGCTTAAATAAGTTGCGGTCATAATGCTGAAAATGAACCCAAAAACAGAAAGATTAGTGAAGATCCTGAAGGAGCTAGCTAAATCCAAATCAAAGACTATGCTGGGGGAATTCTCAGGAAAATATGACCCTTACAGGA
>CAZGIN010000064.1:1827-6063 GCA_964526585.1 uncultured Methanosarcinales archaeon | reverse complement strand
CGCCTATTATGTATGCCGGGATCAGCGGCTGCCTTAGCAGCCTTGCTATGAATCCTATCAGGCTTGCAGCTATGATAATTATGCCTATGTCATAGAACACATTTGTTGCCATCAGATTAACCTCTTGACATCTTCTGCAATCTCTGAAGCGATATAAGCATAGCCGTGCTTTTTCTTCAGCATGTCTCCGACCTTTCCATTGATGAAGGCTGCATTCTTTGCTGACTCAACCGGTGAATATTTTTGCGCGAGGAATCCTGCTGCTATTCCTGCTAATACATCTCCGGTTCCTCCTTTTGTCATGCCTTTGTTTCCTGTTGTGTTTTTCCAGGTATCATCTCGTGTGTAGATATAGTCGATCTTGCCCTTAAGGAGAAGTATATTGTCTTTCAGCTGTTTCTGGAAATTCTTTTGATTTAACCCTGAATTCTTAAGAAGTATCTCAAATTCCTTCTTGTGGGGGGTTAGTATTGAGTTCTTCACTTCCTGCAGTTTTATCATCTTCAGTGCATCTGCATCGATCACTTTTGGGATTTCTATCTTTACAAGTGCTTTGACAAAATCTTTTGATTTTAATCCTATTCCTGGGCCTATGAGCATCGCATCATATTTCTTCAGAAGCTCTTTCACTGCTTTGATGTTCGTCTTTCCGAAATGTTTGCATCTGATCTTTTTTGTTATGAGATCTGGAGAAAGACAGTTGACTGTCCATGCTGCTTTTGAAGGCGCTGCTATTGTCACTATATCGCATCCTGTTCTCAATGCTGCTGTTCCTGCTAGTGCTAAGCATCCGACATAATCTTCTGATCCTCCGACTATCAAAAGCTTCCCATTATCTCCTTTCCTGTTTCCTCTTTTATGCGACGTAATGCGGTCTACCTTCTTCACGCTTCTCAGCTCTCCTCTCTTTTTTCAATACAATGTTGCCGTTCTCATCTAGAATTATGATTATCTCGTCTCCCTTCTTCCATCCTTTGGCTTGTATTATCTGCTTCGGAAGGGTCAACTTATACTGCTTCTCATTCTCGTATTGGAGTTTTACCATATTTTTTGTCTGTGCTTGCATCATCAGGTCGAGCGTTGAGCAGGCAGATTTACAGAGGGAATGCCGCATCGCGCCATGACTGGTGAAGCAGTTTCTTATGCACACGCGAGAAGATGCAATCCTTCCCATAGTATACATATTAATATGCATATTTTAATTGATATTAGTATTTATATTTTGATGTATATAAACCTTTTGTTTTTATCCTTTTAGATAGCATCCAAGACTATGCCCAAATGTTTATATTTGGAGAGCGACTTTTTAGTAGCAAAGAACTAATCTGAGGGATTTTTATGCAGGCAAGAGAACCGGGCTATACAGGTGTTATGCAGGAGCTTCAGGGTTATCTTTCTCCTGTAACTTACGGAAGGGTGCAAACAGTAGTTGAAAGTATCGAACCTAGTGCAGATTTTCCTCCGCATGCGGCGGATGCTTTAAGGAATGAGGTTGCGAACACAGTCTTGTACTTAACTACTGGATATCAAGATTGGAGAAAGATGGCATCTCATACTTTAGCAAATAAGATCAGAGCGCATCTGAAGACATTAGCTGATATAAATGTATCTGAAGAATCTGCTTCTGGCCTTTCGCCTAGGGCTGAGCTTGAGCTTGAAGAGCTTGCAGTCTTATTGAGCAACTGATTACCTCACCCTGCACCCACCGCTTGGCAGAACACGGATGATCTCATCAAGGTCATCAAATCCTAATTTCTTTCTTATCTTTTTTGCGCATTCGCTTGGCTTGTTGTCTCCCTGTTCAACGATCAAGAACTTTTTGCAGTGCTTCTTTACAGCTTCTAATGGAGCTCCCATGAATTCTCCTGTCTTATCACGGACGCCGACTGCAAGATTTATCTTATTATTGACGTAATTTGATTTTCCTTTTACGATAAAGCTTCCTTTCTCTATATATTCTCCTGCTTTTACTGTTTTAGATAATTGGTCTGGATTTACATAGAATACTGAGCTGCTTCCCATGCCTAGTTTCCATGCTCTTGAGAAATCACAAGTGGCATCAGCTGTCTCAGAAATGCTCGATTCGCCTATTTCTCCTGGATTAGAGTTCTTTTTTATGACAAAAAAAGGTGATCCTGCCATGTCTGTATGGAATACCAGGTCTCCTGTCTCAGTATGTTTCTTCACGACGATCTCGTTTGAAGTTGCATCCCTTCCTCCTATGACTAGAAATCCTTCAGATGTGATAAACCACCTAAATTTATGATACCATTCTTTTTTGATCTTTTTCTTCTCTTGCTCTTCAAGAAGCGCTTCTTCTTTTGCCTGCTTTTTCCTAAGTTTCTCTAGCTCTGCTTCTGCTTTTTCAACTGCTTCTTTGGCTCCAGCTATCTTTTTCTTTGCTTTCTTTGCCTTCTCATAATACATTGCAGCGTTCTGTTCTACGCTTTTGTTGAGGAATAGTTTTATTCTCATATCTGGTTTGTTTCTCTTTGCATATATAAAGCTTGTTTAGAAATAGGATCAGTAGAAAGTAAATGCAGTCTTAAGGGTGAGCGTATAACGTGAGACTGTAAAAAAGGGAGTGCCGCGTCGCGCCACGACTGATTAAGCAGTTTTTCCATCGCTACGCGAACTGACTGCTTTGATTACTTTCTACTGGGTCTCAGAATTAGTGAAAAGGATCTGAGCAAGAACTCCGAAGAGTTCCTGCCCAGATGGTTTGTGGTGTTTGGATGAGTGTAATTCCGTGCGGCTCGAGTTTGCTCGATGCCGTACTGGGTTTCGAAAGGGTGAAGCCCTTCGGTGGGGATGAGTGTAAGCTATTGGTTGATTGGTGAGTATAAGCTGCCTTACCGAAGCAAGGCAGCATTATTTGCCCCCTCATTAGCATGAGTTGGCAAGGTGGGTGGTGTTGGATGAGTATGATTTATCCTTGATCTTGGTGAATATGAAGGCTGCCTGCAAACCGAAGTTTGCAAGCCAGCCATGGTGGTGTTTGGATGAGTGTAAGTTTCAGTAAAGTATCGCGTACACAACTCCTGTTATCTGCTCGAACCTTATCTTCGCTGGATCTTTTTGGGCTAGGTTGTCTCCTGTTGTTTCTGCATACCATCCTTTCTTATCAGTTCCTATGTTGGATACTCTGTGTATCACAACCCCTTTGATCTGGTTTGAACGGTATGATATGATATCTCCCTTGTGGATGTCTTCTGTTGTCTTTGGTATTAGTTCAACCGCATTTGTGTATTGGTCTAGTACAGGATCCATCGAGTTTGTATCTGTAAAGTTTGCAAGGTATACTTCATATCCTTGTATCTTTGGAACAACTACATAGTCCGATGCAAATTTGATCTCTTTCTGGTCTATCCAGTTGTATGGGGAATCTTTGTCTTCTACTTTGTAATCCCCTTTGGTAGTGATCGCACTTGTGAGGAATCCGAATAGAAAAACCACCAGTAAAGCTACTAAGTATCGTTTGTCCATCTTTTACCCCCAAATGTCTTATTTAGTACTACTTAGTGGTACTTATATATAAACCTTTCTATTTGTGCCTACTCTAGAGTGGCTATAAAACCAGTATTATTCTAATATGCATAGTTTGTTCAGGATGGTTTATATCATGTTGCCTGAAACATGCCCGGATGGATGCAAGAAGACAGCTTATTTTGACAGCTACTCGTAGAAGCAGAAGATTTTCTGACTATGCAGCTACTCTTCCAGATGAATTTCTTGGTGGTATGGCAAGGCATCTTGCTGAGAAGGGATCGTTCACTTTCTATGATATTGGCTGCGGTAAAGGAAATGCGCGTGATTTCAGGGGTTATCTGGCTGACATAACTTTTGGGGAAGGGGTCCCTGCTCATGTTATCGAGTCATGTGTCTATGTCGGCTGTGACTTGGAGATCACTCAGCCTTCAAGAGGCAACGATCTTTTCTTTGAAGTTCCCGCAGAACAGTTGTCTCATATAGGTGCTCCATCTCTTACTTTCGGCACTTTTTATTATTCATTCCCTTATATTGAGGACAAGCTTCAGGCTTTGAAGGAGATAGCTTCTGTTTCAGATCCGGGTGCAGTTGTCTCAGTCTGTCCTTTTTACCTTGACCAGATTGTTCTTGGAAACATCTGCAATTCTGAGACAAGGCTTAATCTGAAGAGGCTGTTTCCTGAGTTTGATTTTTCGTTTTGATTGGATTCTCTAGTTTTGAAAAGTACAGGTTAGGATATCTCTCCGC
>CAZGIN010000064.1:0-1817 GCA_964526585.1 uncultured Methanosarcinales archaeon | reverse complement strand
TTCCGGCGACGCCCCGTCCGGCGCGACCAGCCATCTGGGCTATGAGATGGAAGGACGCTTAATACAGGTATGACCTTTTGGAGAGCGTGCTTTGCAGGCAAAATCTTTCTATAAGGTTTGATTACAAAATTTTATAAATATAAAAATTTGAGATGCTAAAAAGAGGTGGCGTTTTACGCATTTAGTATGAAGATTACTTTAAAGCTCATAATTGCATTTGTTCTGATCTCTATAGTGCCTTTGTTGATAGTTTCAGATATTGTGGTTCAGGTTTCCAAGTCTGAGCTTACTGATAAGGTGATCGCTGAACAGGAAAATGCTCTCAACGAACAAGTTGATTCTGTGCTTCTTATATTTAGCAGGTATACGGATGAGGTATCATTTGCCAGCAACATGCCTCCTGTCCATGGACTTATTAGGGCGAAGCAAGTAGGTTATGATCCGGTTGACCAAAGCAGTATAGAGCAATGGGAGTCAAGATTCTACTCCTTGTTCAAAAGCATGATAGCCGTTGATGATAACATTGACCAATTGAGATATATCGATGAGACAGGCCAGGAGATTATAAGAGTTGATAATGAGAATGGAAGTGTTGTGATCATCCCTGATGATCAGCTTCAGGACAAATCTGATAGGGATTACTTTATCGATTCTATCGGGCTTGATCCTGGCAAGGTTTATGTCTCTGATCTTAACTTAAACCAGGAGTATGGCCAGCTTGAGATCCCTTATAAGGCTATGATAAGGTTTGCTACTCCTGTCTTTGAAGATGATGGGATTGTTAGGGGTATAGTGATAATCAATGTGAACTTCAATATGATACTTGAAGATCTGTCTCCTCTTGCATTAGGGCAGCTTATAGTTGCAGATCAGCATGGGCATTTCCTTCTGCATCCTGATAAGGAGAAGGAGTTCAGCCAGGATCTTAACACTAGCTATAATCTTTTTTTTGATTATCCCTCCCTTGAAGAGGATGTCATCTATCTTGGAAATGGGGTATTTCAGGAAAGCAAAAGTTCTTCCTATCTGATATGGAAGAAATTGTATTATAGTCCAGGAGATATTGATAAGCATTGGGTTGTAATTTCGTTGGTGTCAGAGGACGATCTTCTTGGAGGCATCAAGTCTGTCCAGTTTAACTTGTTCTTGATAATAGGTCTTGCAGTTTTAGTGGTATCTGCACTTGCAATCCTGATAGGATTCACTATCACAAGGCCCATCAAGCATCTTGGAGAAAATCTTGAGAAGATGAAGAGAAGGGGTTTCAAGGCCCGTATACATAAGGATCTGACAAGTAGGGATGATGAGATTGGAATGCTTGCTGAAGAATTCAACAATCTGTTGAGTACTCATGAAGAAGCAGAAGAGAGCATTCAGCTTTTCAGCAGGGCTTTTGAGCTTTCGAATGATCCTATAAGCCTTGAGGAGTATAAGCATAAGAAAGCAGTGATAGCAAGGGTGAATAAGGCTTATGAGAACTTCTATGGTTTCAAACAAAATGATGTGAAAGGCAAAAATCCTAAGATATTAGGTTCAGGAAAGCACAACAAGAAGCTTTTTAAGGATATGTACAAAAATCTCCTTGATCCTTCGAAGGGTTATTTTGTGACTGAGATCCTGAATAAGACAAAGAAGGGCAAGCTTAGATGGGTTATCTTATCTACTGTAACTGTATTTGACAAGCATCAGAAGCCTAAGTATTTCATCTCAACCCATACTGACATAACTGAGAGGAAAGAGGCTGAAGAAAAGCTGGCAAGCCAAAAGAAGCATCTTGATTTCTTGGTTAAGCAGAAGACTAAAGAGCTTGTTGATAG
>CAZGIN010000063.1:0-6080 GCA_964526585.1 uncultured Methanosarcinales archaeon | reverse complement strand
CATCGTTGAGGCGTATGGCCAATAGACTGGTATCCGTGGTCAACTGGGACATCTCACGCAATTCATACTTCAACTCTTTTTCCACCCCTTCAATGACCACCTGTTCAAGTCTGATGTATGGTGAGGTGAGTAGATATTGGTAGACACATAGGAACAAGAGACTCAAAACAGTCAGCCCCGCCAACAGGAAGGACAGCTTGAGCGTAGATGTGCCGAGTAAGACGGTGAGCTTCCAGAGACGAGAAGGCTTTTTCCGTTTCTTTCAAGCACTTCAGGATCGCACACAAATATCGGGGAGAATACAAGATAAACATCTGATGTCTTGGGCTTTTGCGTAAACTCTAATACCTTGTTCCCTTCAACACGTAAAGTTCCCTTCATCGAGGGATTTTTTGATGTTGTCATCATCATAGTTACCATATAATTTTGTGTTATATGGGCATTCCAAAGCCTGTCCAGGTTTACATTGTCAAAGATTATGTCTCCATACACGACCAAAAAAGGCGAGTTTACTCTTCCTTTCACTAATCTGAGCGAATCTGCGCTTCCTGAAGAGCTTTTCTCTTCTACATATTCTATCTTTACTCCAAAAGCTGCTCCGTCTTTCACTGTCTCAAATATCTTAGTCAGCACCTTAGCGCGTGCAACGACTATTATCTTCTTGTATCCGCTTTCCCTCAGTTTCATTACAGCATGCTCTACCACCGGTTTCCCTTTCACAACTGCTGTCATCTGATATACTCCTTTAGATAGTTCCAGATTTTTCTCGTCTCCTCCGCACAGTATGACTGCTGTCCTGTTGCCCCCTAAGGCAGTCTCGATAAGATGCTCTATCGCCTGGCTCCTGTTGCGTATGAATACATTGTCTACTATCGAGTCTATCTTGTTTATGCTGTGTTTTGAGAGTGTTATGCTTATCTTTTCTTTCATACGCCATCCCAACCAGTTCAACTATTTAAATTTATCCTACCCTTAGTAGGATTTAGTAGTATGAGGGTAAGATATTTAAATAAACTCCTTATCTCTCGATAATAATCATAGGAACGGAGGGATTATAATGAAGATAGCGGTGATAGGCAGTGGTTATGTCGGATTAGTAGCAGGACCTTGCCTTGCTGACTTAGGAAATGATGTTGTTAATGTTGATGTCGATAAGGACAAGATAGGCAAGCTTAACCAGGGGATAATCCCGATATACGAACCTGGATTAAATGATATAATCAAGAGGAACTTTGCTGAGAAAAGGCTTAAGTTTACCACAGATATAGACAAAGCGATAAAAGATTCTGAAGTTATATTCATAGCAGTAGGAACTCCTATGGGAGAAAATCATGAAGCTGATCTTAAGTTTGTTAGATCTGTTGCAAAAAAGATAGGAGAAAACCTCAATGGCTATAAGGTGATAGTTGACAAGAGCACAGTTCCTGTCGGCACAGGAGATATGGTTAAGGATATAATAATCGAAAATAGAAAATCTCCCCAGGATTTTGATGTTGTTTCCAATCCGGAATTCTTAAGAGAAGGTGAAGCGATAAAAGATTTCACGATTCCTGACAGGATTGTGGTAGGTTGCGCTAACGGCAAGGCTAAGGCCATAATGGAGGCTATCTACAAAGGCATTGCAAGGACTGACAAGCCGATCCTTTTCACAGACATCAAGTCTGCAGAGATGATCAAGTATGCATCTAACGCCATGCTTGCTACAAGGATATCGTTCATGAACGAACTCTCATATCTATGCGAGAAAGTAGGTGCAGATGTCAAGAAAGTTGCTCAGGGCATGGGATTGGATACAAGGATAGGCCCAAGGTTCCTGCAGGCTGGAGTCGGCTATGGAGGTTCCTGCTTTCCCAAGGATGTAGAGGCCTTGATCCAAACTATGAAACAGAACAACTGTAAAAGCCGTATCTTAGAAGCTGTCGAAGCTGTAAACTATGATCAGAAAAGGTCGCTTCTCCCAAAGATAAAGAAGCTTCTTCCTGATCTCAAAGGAAAGACCATAGCGATATGGGGGCTGGCTTTCAAGCCAAAAACAGATGATATGAGAGAAGCCCCTTCTCTTGTTATAATCGATCAGCTCCAGAAAGAAGGCGCAAAGATAAAAGCTTACGATCCTGAAGCAGAGCATGTAGCGAAACTGCTGGTGAAGGATGTTGTTTACACCCAAGATCCTTATGAGACTGTAGAAGGTGCAGACCTGTTGGTTATCGTGACAGAATGGAATATTTTCAGAAATCTGGATATTGACAAGATCAAGACATTGATGAACGCTCCAAACATGGTAGATGGAAGGAATGTTTATGATCCTGAAGACATGAGGTCTGCCGGATTCGACTATCTTGGCGTGGGAAGAGGCTGTTGAAGAAGATGGCTGAGCTGAAGATTAGGACAGGAAGCTTTGAAGAATACATGGAATCAAGCCTGGATATACTGCGCGATCAGCTTGAGAGATTCTTCGGAAGCGATAGATGCCCTGACATCAAGGCTATCAAGGAAAAAGTTGAGCAGATCAACGCTTATCCTTTTCTTGACAAGCTTGAGCCTGTCAAGCCTGAGCACCTCACGATCCTAGATGAATCCCAGCATGATCTGAAAGAGGCTGAAGATGCTGTCCTTGAAGGAGAGTTCTTCTGGGAGCATACTGCTGCCGGCGAGGCCACAAGATTGGGATTGGGCGCAAAATATCTTCTCAGGCTCCATAAGTATTCTGTTGAGTGCATCAACAGCATGATAGTTGACGAGCTGAAGAGGGACGGAAAGCCTCACGATGCTCAGACTCCGGATGCTGTAAGAGGCATTATCGGAGATGAACCTGAAAATCTTATGCCGCTGATGCTTGGCACAAGGCATATGCTGCAGATGATATTTGACATAATCAAGCTCGCAAAGAGGCACAGCCATGATCCGAAAAAGGTTCTTAAGAAGCAGAAAGCTCTTATCATACTTTCTGAATCAGCTGCAGAAGACATCATATCTGATTTTAGGGATTTCAACTTCTTTGGATTATCCCAAAAGAATGTTTTCTTCATGATCCAACGCAGCTTCCACGGAATTGATATTGACATAAACGGCAGGCTTTTCTATGATACTCATGACGAGCATAACAAACGCCTCCATAACCACGGCCAGATGCTTCTTCAGAAAGCGCATGATAATGTGATATTTTTCATCGATCCTGATTCAAGTCAGAGGATATTTCTCAAGTCTGAAGAGTTTGAAGATATGCTTCAGGATATGAAAGACATGGTGTCATATAATATTGAAGATGTCGGCTATCTCACAGGCTCTATCGACTGGCCCAGTCTTGCGCTTGCCTTGAAATTGTCCAAGGAAGGCTATGAGATGATGATGGAGATCGTCGCGCAAAATCCGCTGAAGCCGCAGAAGGGAGGCGCAGCATTCTACTGTCCTGTACTTAAGAGAGTATGCATGATCGAATCAAACCGGTTGCTGGGCATGAAGAATGAGGACATAACCCATCTCAATAAGAACTTCAACCACTATCCAAAACCTGCCGTTGCATACAAGAAGATGAAACAGTTAGGAATATACATGCCTTTTGAGATCAAAGAATCTAAGGACAAGGACGGAAACACGAGATATTACATCTACTTCAATCCTGTGCAGGGTGATCTGAATTTTCATCTGAAGACAGCTTATGTTATGAGAAAAGAGCTGAAATCCATAAAGAACCTTAAATCATCCGTAACTCTTCCTGTCACCCTAAAGGCGATGTTTGAACAGGACAATCAGCCCGGATTTAAGGAATTTGTTGACGATATCAAGAGAGGTGTTTACTCATGAAGACAGTATTTATAGACGGCGGAGCCGGGTTTTTAGGCTCACATATGTGCGATCTTCTTTTGGAGAAAGGCTATAAGGTAATATGTGTTGATAATTTTATAACCGGCTCTCCGAAAAATATAGGGCATCTTAAAAGCAATCCTAATTTCAAGTTCATCGAGCATGACATCACAAAGCCCATATATGTAGCTGATGATATTGATTATGTGCTGCATTTTGCATCACCAGCCTCTCCGATCGACTTTGACAAGATTCCTATCCAGATTGCAAAAGTAGGATCGTTGGGAACTCATAATGCTCTGGGGCTGGCTAAAGCCAAAGATGCTGTTTTCCTTTTCACCTCAACTTCTGAGTGTTACGGTGATCCTAAAGTCAATCCTCAGCCTGAATCCTATAATGGAAACGTTTCTACAACCGGCCCAAGAAGCTGTTATGACGAGTCAAAACGTTTTGGTGAAGCCCTTACTATGGCGTATAACAGGATACACGGCCTTAAGACAAGGATCGTAAGGATATTCAACACTTACGGCCCCCGTATGAGGAAGAATGACGGCAGGGTTGTTCCTGCTTTCATCAACCAATGCCTTGAAGGAAAGCCCATTACTATTTTTGGCAAGGGCTCTCAGACAAGAAGCTTCTGCTATGTTTCTGACCAGGTTGAAGGGATATACAAGCTGATGCTCTCAGAAGAGATCATGCCTACAAATATAGGCAATCCTGATGAGATGACGATCCTTGATTTCGCTAAGAAAGTGGTTGAGATGACAGGAAGCAGCTCAAAGCTCGAGTTCATGCCCCTCCCCCAGCATGATCCTAAGGTGAGGCGCCCTGACATCTCAAAGGCTAAGGAAGTTCTAGGATGGAAGCCTAAAGTATCACTTGAAGAAGGGCTGAAGAAAACTATTGAGTGGTTCAAGGAGAATTAAACATATATAACAATGGCTAGTTTTAAATAACCATAGTCAATCCTCTGAATATTATGGAGAATAAGGACACGCCGCAGGATAAGATGAAGATATTGATGATAACATCCAAATTTCCAAGATGGAAGTCTGATCCTCAGCCTGCTTTTACTTATTATCTGGCAAGAGAAGTTGCAAAGCTTGGCCACGACGTGCATGTTATCGCTCCTCATTGTAAAGGCGCTAAGAAGTATGAGATATTTGAAGGCATCCACACTTATAGGTTTAAGTATTTCTGGCCCGAATCATTACAAAAGTTCGCTTATGGTGCAGGGATCCCTGCTAACGTGAAGAACAGCCTGATGGCTAAGCTCGAGGTTCCTTTTTTCATACTTTCTGAAACCGCTCTTGCAAAAAATATCTCCAAGAAGATCGGTCCTGACATCATCCACGCACATTGGGCTTTTCCTCAAGGATGGGCTGCGATGAAGACAAAGAAAAGATATATCGTTACCATATACGGAGGAGAAGTCTTCCTCTCGAAGAGATTCCATCTGATAAAAACATTGGATAAAATAATCAAAAATTCTTACAAAAGTTTTGCATTGACCACCGGACTAAGAGAGATAGTAAAGGATTTTGGAGTTAAAAGCCATGTTGATGTTATGCCTTTGGGTGTCGACACTGATATTTTCAGGAAAGATATTCCTGGTTATGATGAGATAAAAAAGAAATTCTGTCCTGAAGGAGAAAAGATGGTGCTCTGTGTAGCACGCCTTGTGGAAAAGAAAGGTGTTGAATATCTCATCAAGGCATTCAAACAGGCAAAAGATAGTATCCAGAAAGTGAAGCTTGTCATAGTAGGAGACGGCTACTTGTATGAAAAGCTTGTCAGCCTAAGAGACAGCCTTGGTCTTAAGGATGACGTCATATTCACTAAGGAGATAACGCATGATGAGCTTCCTAAGTATTACTGCGCTGCAGACCTTTTTGCTCTTCCTTCTATCATAGATTCCAGAAAAGACAGGGAAACACAAGGAGTTGTCTATCTTGAGGCGATGGCCTGCGGATGTCCTGTCATAGGAACAGATACAGGAGGCATCCCTGATGTCATATCAAGCGAGGATGTCGGCATACTTGTTCCTGAAAAAGATCCTGTAAAGCTCGCTGAAGCCATTATTAAGGCGCTTGTAGATGATGAACTCAGGAACAGGCTTTCGGAACAGGGATTCAGGCATGCTGTGGACAATTTCAACTGGAAGAAGATCGCTGAGAAGTATATCAAGGTTTACCAAGAGGCATCCGGATGAGAATCACTTTAGTCAATCCCAGAAGGCTTGATACTCCTAACCATCCTTTAGGGATATTATATGT
>CAZGIN010000062.1:0-6131 GCA_964526585.1 uncultured Methanosarcinales archaeon | reverse complement strand
GCTGTTGTTATCATGACTTCAAATTATTATATCGCCGAAAAGCGCACATCATTGATGGATTCTGCATCGCAGGACTTGATCGGAGTGCTTGCCAACCTAAGAGTAGGCGACTTTGACAACGCCTTTGTCGACAGTCTTATCTCCAACGGCACCATCACAAAAGTGAACAGCTCAGTATTGGTGCAGATAGGGGAATTCTGGGCCACTGGAAACACTGATCTGGCGGTCAACCTTTCCAGAGAAGTGATAGAATCGTTCGGATTGAGCAACATCAACATCGGATTATATCTAAATGATGAAACTCTTTTCACCATCAACAATACCCCTCAAAAGAGCGTTTACACAAATAAGCGCTTCATTTCTGGAATAGACAAGGACAAGCCTCTTGATGGATTCATTAGCAGGGCTTCTATTAAAGGAGAGAACGTCCATTTTGCCACAAAATATGTCTATTTTGGCGGTTTCATCGGCCAGGGCAATGTTACAAGAAAGTTTTTCTTGCCTGATGATACCACCGACATAAAGAGTGCTTCGCTTGAGCTTGACACCCCTACTAATTTCTCTTTCTTCATCAACGGGAACTATGCAGGCTCTTATGCTGTCAGCGATTCCAAGCCTTACCTTACTCCTGCTTATTGGAACATCTCTTCCTCCTATCTTTCCTATATACTTCCTGGAGAGAACACCATCAAATACGTATTTGAGGGCTATGACAAGTACATTGCAGGAGGGTTGTTTAAAGTATCATACTTCACAAATTCTAGCTCTGATCCTACGACAGTGTACATGTCCAACACTTCTGCATCATCAAGGTTTTATATGGAAGGCACTGAAGGGTTCATCAACACATATTCTTCTTTCTATGTCCCTGGAAATCTTTCATCTCTTAAGATGTATCTCAAATTTGACATAAGCAACGCAGATGCTGTTGCGTTCCTCAAGCTAGGCAGGACTACTGTACTTGAGAATAACACCTTAGGGCAGAATGAGATAACTCTAGACAATGATTATCTTTCCCAAAAGATATCTGCTGACGGAATCTCCTACGAAGACTTAAGCCTTAATACAATTCCCCTAAGGTTCGGGCTCGGAAACCTTACTGCATCATATTCCAATGCAGATATCATGCTTGTCAATGATGTTTCAGGAAGCATGGAATGGTGCACAAATCAGACCGAGTCATGCTGCTCTAATGGAGCCTGCCAGTCATGGCCTCCTGGATGCTCATGCGGAAATACAGGGTCTTATTGCGGTTATGATTATTCCGCAAGCCATTGGAAAAGCACCTGCACTTCAGGAGATGTGAAGCGCATCGAAGCTATGAAGAACGCCTCGATCAGCTTTATCAGTTCCGTGCTTGCAAATGCAGGGCCCCTTATAGGGCTTGTCAGCTACGAGACATCAACTTCAGATGTCTATGGTCTGACAGACAGCGAAGCTTCTCTGCAGGGTGAGATTAATTCATATGATGCTGACGGCGGAACATGCATATGCTGCGGGATCAATTCTGCTGTCTCTGTTTTGTCCAACACAAGCACGGATATAGTGATAAGCCGCAATTCTCCAGGGTGGAGGTATCTTGCCGATCAGTCTACTCCTGCAGCAGGATGGAACTTGTTATCTTATGATGACTCCTCGTGGAGCTTTTCTGATTCAGCTTTCGGAAGAGGATATTATAACTGGTGGCAGGGCTTTGAAGCAGACACCACGCTTCCTAATTATAATGGCTATTATTATTTCAGGAAAAAGTTCAACATAACTGATGTCGGCTCTATTTCTGACACTAAGCTTTCGATCTCTTCTGACGACGGTACCATAGTATATGTCAACGGCAACCAGGTCAATAATGACATCAATGATGAGCAGTACGCTTCCTATTGGAACAATAACAATATCGATGTCTCTTCTTATCTTGTTGAAGGTGAGAATGTTATTGCAGTGCAGCTCAGGAACCGACGCAACACTGCATCCAGCTGCTGGTGGCAGTGCAATTATTTTGACGCCGAACTTTCTGTCTCTACCGAAGGGGATGCTGATCCAAGGTATAAGGCCATCGTCGTGATGAGCGACGGGCAGGCAAATTATGAATGCGCCCAGCAGGGCGTTACTGGTGATCTCAATGGGGACGGCTACTCTGATACTGCCGCTGACGACGCGATACAGGCCGCATGCGACGCTTATGATGATTATGGAATAATCGTGCATGCTGTAGGCTTCGGCGCAGATGTCGATGAAGATACTCTTACTGACATCGCTGCATGCGGAAGCGGAAATTATTACAGCAGCTCTAATGTTGATGATCTTCTCAGCATATACAATGATCTCGCTGACATAATCGTAGAAGACAGCACAACACAGATAACCAACATCTCTGGAGTTGCAGGAATCCTCTATCCGGATTCTTATATCGAATTTAACTATACAACATCGATCTCCCCTCCTCAATACGGCAAGATAGAGCTTTCAGCCCAGTCTTCTGTCTTTGGGAATAATGTCAGCAGCGGAAGCATCTATATCCCTTCTGATGCGGATCTTATCGACACCACTGTGGTTACTTATTCTGCTGAAAGATGGAGCGATAACGTAACTGTAGTAAACAGCGGCGGAGCTGCAAATGCTTTCCTGCTGGAGGATTACAGCTATAACTATAAGCTTGTAGGCGATCCGTACAGGGTGCACGTTCCTGTCAGTCTGATAAGCAAGGGAGAGTCAAATTCGATAATCGCCAGGACAGGGATAAGCCCTGAAAACAGCACAGGAGGTTCTCCTTCTGACTATGTAATCTATACTGTGAGGGTGGATAATAGTGTTGATTATACTGATGTATTTGAAACAGCAGAAGGCTGCACATGGCATGTTGGTTTTGAAGACGGCTCGTATAAGACATTTGATATTCCCAGCAATTATTCCGGAAGCCAAGACTGCTATTTTATGAACAGCTCATTCAATGATGATGCTTACAGCCAGGCTTTCTTCGAACTGCTTTCCCAGTTTGATTTTAACAATAACGGGCTTGTGGATGTGCTGTTTGACAATGATGATACTGTATTTGATTCTGTTTCGGTTGAAGGGGTTCCTTCATTGTGGGGGCCTCTTATAGTCGAGACGAGGGTGTGGAAATGAAAAAAGCTCTGATCAAGAGGAAAGGGATATTCTTTACCATATCTTCGTTGTTCTTTGCTCTCCTGCTGATAACGCTCTCTTCTGTCTTTGTGCAGTATAGGCTTTCAGAGCAGATGAATGTGGTGAAGGCAAGGGTCAACTCTATGGATACCTTTCTCAGCAGTTTGGAAGAGGATCTTGAAAGGGCTTCTTATATCTCAGGCTATAGAGGATTAGTTGCTCTCAACAATTTCATCACTTCAAACGGGACATATCTTGATGATGCTGCTACAGAGTTCAAGCAGATAGTCGTGAACGGGACTATTGGAAACGAAGCAGAGATGGAAGCTCTCATGATCAATCAGACGCTAATTAGCTGGACTTCCAAAGCTCAAAACATAGGCTCAAGGATCGGCATCAATACTGAGGTGAAATTTCTTTCTGCTTCTGTCTCCCAGTCAGATCCCTGGCATATCAGGATAGACGCTTCATATAACGTTACTGTATGGGATAACAGGAACACTGCTGTGATGAAGAAGACCGTTTCTGCCTCATCTTTTGTTCCAGTAGATAATCTTGAGGATCCTGTTTACAGGATCGAAACCCTTGCAAAAGTGTCAAGAAGGATCTCGATCTATAATTATACTGTCAACTCAAGCTCTAAGCTTAAGGAGCACCTCGAGTTGGGAACGTACATAGCCAATCCTGATGCCCCCTCTTATCTTATGCGCATGGAAGGCAGCTTTGGAAGTTCTCCTTATGGGATTGAGACTATGGTAGATAAGAATGAGCTTGAATCCCTTGGCTTGGGCGTCCTGAACCGCACTAATGTTGATTATATGTATTGGGGCGGCTCTTCTGGAGGCCTTTCAAAGATATCAGGCATAACAGATTCAGGCCATCCTTTTTTCCAGCTTGATGATGCTCATGTTGCACTTTTCAATGTTTCAGGTGATGTTTATTGAGCAAAAGTATGAAATCCAGACGCGAGAAGGCAGCTTGCTGCTTCCTATTCAGCAGTTTATTGAGAAAGCTATATAAATATGCAATTCCAGAGGATGATTTAGTGGGTGAAATGTATGCAAAAAGCTATTGAGACTGGTGTTGACAAGCTTGTTGCCCTTGTTGATAAGCAGGGCAGGATTTCTGTGAAGCAGGCAGCTAGAGAGCTTGGTGTCTCTGAAACAGTGATTGAAGAATGGGTTGATTTTCTTGAAGAGGAAGGCATTATCAGCTTGGAATACAAGTTGGCTACTCTTTATCTTATCCCCAGAAAGCTTAACAAGAAGGAGCTTGAGCAGAAGCATAAGGAATTCCACGGCAAGAAAGAAGGCTTTATCAGGCGCGCTGAGGTCATGTTAGCAGATATTGACCGCGAGAGCAAGGTTTTCCAGGATATCAAGAGCGATTTCCAGAAGCTTAAGGGCGAGATTTCCAAGGATCTTTCAGGCATGAAGCTCAAGCTGCAGGAGCTTGACAAGTTTGAGTCTGTCAAGGAAGGGCTTGACAACGAGATAAGGGCCCATCAAAAAGAGATCATGGATAAGATGGCAGGTATCACGAAGCAGATCGAGAAAGAGAAGAAAAAGTATTATGATGTCTTGCTCGAGATTCGCGATGAAGAGAAGATCCTGAAAGACCGTACTGAAGGCGCCTTGTCTTTAAGAGAGCAGTACGATGCAATGAAAGAGCATATCAAGGAATGCGATGATGCTGTAAACGATATGGTCAAAGCCATAAAGACAGACCAGTCAGGAATAGGAGATGTTGAAGCCAGGATTGAAAGGCTTAAGAAGAAAGCTGACAATATCCAGTCTGAGCTTCTGCATAAGATGTCTTCTTTAGATGACCTTATCAAGCAGAAATCTGAGAAAGAGAAAGTGATCCTTGAGAAAGAGAATGAGATCCTTGCTAAAGCAAAGGAAAAAGGGAATATGCTCAAGGGAGAAGAGCAGTCAGGAAGAAGGCTTGTCGAGGCATTCAAGAATTTTTTTACGAAGAAGAAGCATGTGCAAAATCTTATCGATACTGTCAACAAGGATCGTGATGAGCTTGAGCGCGATCTGATCACGCTTATCAATACTGCAAAAGCTTTAAGCTTAGGAAAGAAGCAGCATGACTTCTCGAAGCATGCAGATGAAGTTCAGAGAAAGTTCAAGGAGATCGAGAAGCATAAGGAAAAGTATGAGCAGCATCTCAAGAACTTGACCAATCTTATGGGAAAGAAAGCTGAAAAGAAGAAGAAATTTAGTTTATTCCGTAAAAAGTGAAAAAGAAGGCTAAAAAGAGGGTGACCAGCCTTAGGGACAGGATCAATTCAAAGAAATCCAGGTCTCACAAGGCTGCGAAGAGTTCTAAGGCTCATATTTCTAAAAGCAATGTTATTGATGAATACAATTTCAAGTCAGGAAATATTCCTATTGAGATTAAGGTTTTCAAAAATCCCGGAGATTTTGTCCCGACTTATGAGGTGAGCATCTCAAGCATATCTAAGAACACTGAGATCATCCTTGAGAAGATACGTAAGGAGCTTATCAATGAGGTTAATCTCGGGATGGTCGAGATAAGGGATATCAAGCAGAGCCATATCGCTGAGGACCGTTTCCGTACTACTATCATAAATCTTATCGACAAGTATTTCCCTGATATGGCTGCTGAGACAAGAGAGTTTCTTGTATCATACCTTATCCAGAAGTCTTTAGGGTTGGGAACGATCGAGATACTCATCTCAGACCCTTTCCTTGAGGAGATCGCCCTCAATTCTGCTGAAGAGCCTGTTTGGGTATACCATAGGAAGCACGGCTGGCTCAAGACCACTATAATAATCCCGAATGAAGACCAGACCAGGCATTACGCTTCTACCATAGGTAGAAAAGTCGGAAGGCAGATAACTACATTAAATCCTTTGATGGACGCTACTCTCACTTCAGGCCATCGTGTCAATGCAACTCTTATGCCTATCTCAAACCAGGGCAACACCATCACGCTTCGTAAGTTCGCTTCAAAGCCTTGGACTATAACTGATTTCA
>CAZGIN010000061.1:0-6235 GCA_964526585.1 uncultured Methanosarcinales archaeon | reverse complement strand
CTAGGGCTTCTGGCGGCATGATGGTTAAGTCCGATAGGATGGAAGGATCGCCTACTGCTGCTATGATGGCTGCTAAGAAAGCTGCTATATCTGCTCTTGAGGCAGGCATAAATGCGCTTCACATAAAGATAAAGGCTCCTGGAGGCCATAATGGTCCTAATAATCCAGGTCCTGGAGCTCAGGCAGCTGTCCGTTCATTGTCACGTATGGGCCTAAGGATAGGCGTTATTGAGGACGTAACTCCAACTCCTCATGACGGATGCAGGAAAAAAGGAGGAAGACGTGGTAGGAGGGTATGATGGAAGTCAAGCTTTTGAACAAATCCAAGGAAAGTATTCAGTTTTTGCTGAAGGGAGTTTCACCTGCAGTAGCTAATACTCTTAGGAGGAGCATGATCGATGATGTTCCTACTATGGCTATTGAGTTTGTTGATTTCAAGAAGAACTCATCTATACTTTATGATGAGACAGTTTCTCACCGCCTTGGGCTGATACCTTTGAAGACTGATCTCAAGTCATATAATGTTCCTTCAGAGTGCAAGTGCAACGGAGAAGGATGTGCAAGATGCCAAGTTACTTTATCATTGTCATCAAAAGGCCCTGGAGTTGTTACATCTTCAGAGATTAAGTCAAAAGATCCGAAGGTTTCTCCTGTTTTAGGGGATATTCCGATTGTTAAGCTTTTGAAAGGTCAGGAGCTTCAGTTTGAGGCTGTTGCAGTCTTAGGATATGGAAAAGAGCATAGCAAATGGAGCCCGGGCCATGTTTACTATTGCAACGAGCCTGTTATCAAGGTCAACAATAAGAGCTCAAAGCTTGAGCAGTTTAAGGATAAGTATCCTCCTCAGGTGTTTGACAAATCAGGTAAGATTTCAGCTGATCTGATCAGCAATCCTCATCTTGTCGATGCTTGTGAAGGGATCTGCGACGATATAGTCTCAGTTTCGTACAATGAGGACAGTTTCATATTCAATGTTGAGTCATGGGGACAGTTGAAGCCTATTGATATTTTCAAGGCTGCTCTTGACTCATTCGACCGAAAGCTTGACGAGTTCGAGCAGGCTTTCAAGAATGCCTCTGCATGATGCGGGGGTGGCAGAGTGGTCAAATGCGCAAGGTTGAGGGCCTTGTTCCTTAGTGGATGCGCGAGTTCGAAACTCGTCCCCCGCATGACCTTCACACACAAAGTCGATTCGTGCGACTTGACCTTTAGGTCAATGTCGTACAGGGTTTCGAAAGGGTAAGACCCTTCGGTGGGAATCTCGTCCCCCGCATGACCTTCACAAAAATCATATTCAAGATTTTAAGAAAAATGACAAAAACAACCAACGAAAACCTCCTTGGATTGGTAAAGGAGTTGAAGAAAGCTTCACATAGCGAAGCTGCTATCTGGGGCAGGATTGCTGACGATCTTTCAGCAGCTGTTTCTAGGAAGAGAGCAGTTAACCTGTCTAGGCTTAACCATTTCACTAAGGATAATGAGGTCGTTGTAGTTCCGGGTAAGGTTTTAGGCGGAGGAGATCTTGATCATAAGCTTACGATTGCAGCTTTTGCTTTCTCGAGGTCAGCTGAGGAAGCTATCCAGAAGAGCAAAGGAAAAGCGATAACGATAAAAGAGCTTTTTGCACAAAATCCAAAAGGTAAGGGAGTGAGGATCATAGGATGATTATCGACGCAACTGACAGGATACTTGGAAGGCTTGCTGTTTTTGCAGCTAAGCAGGCTTTGCTTGGTGAAGAGATCACAATCATAAACTCAGAGAAAGCAGTAGTATCTGGTTCAAAGAAGGATGTTTTTGCTAAGTACAATGCTAAATACAAAAGAGGAATTCCTTTGCAGGGCCCTTATGTTTCAAGGCTTCCTGAAAGCCTTGTCAGAAGGACTATCAGGGGCATGCTTCCTTACAAGCAGGAGAAAGGAAGGTCTGCTTTCGAGAGGATAAGATGCTATCGTGGAGTTCCTGAGAGTTTAAAAGACAAAGCTCCTGATAAGGTTAAGATAGCTGATGTCTCAAAGCTTCCTATCAGCAAATATGTTACTATGTATGCTATCAGTAAAGAATTAGGTGCGAAAATATGAAGAGTATTATTGTTTCAGGAACGCGTAAAAGGGCTATTTCAAGAGCTTGCTTAAGCGAAGGTAAGGGCATCGTCAGGATCAACAAGGTTCCTATCGATAATTATCAGCCTGCTATCTACAGGCTTAAGATGGAAGAGCCTTTGATCCTTGCAGGTGAAGATGCTAAGAAAGTTAACATTGATGTTTTTGTAAGGGGTGGAGGGATCAATTCCCAAGTTGACGCTGCCAGGCTTGTTATAGCGAAGGCTTTGGCAAAGTTCAACAAGAAACTTGAGAAGACATTCCTTGATTATGACCGTCAGCTTATGGTTGCTGATGTAAGGAGAAAAGAGCCTGCTAAGCCTAATAGGCATGGGCAGGCTAGAGCTAAGAGACAGAAGTCTTATCGTTAGAGGTGTAAAATGATAATTCCAGTCAGATGCACAAGCTGTGGAAAGCCAATAGGACATCTTTGGGAGAGCTTTGTAGAGCGTGTTAAGAAAGGTGAAGACAGAAAGAAAGTTCTTGATGACTTAGGCCTTGAAAGGTTCTGCTGCAGGGCTATCATGTTAGGTCATGTTGACTTGATCGATACTGCTTCGCAATTTAAGAAATTCTGAACATTCTAAATTTTTTCTTAACCTTTATATACCATTCCTGACTTATGCTCAACTATGTACGATTTCAGCGTTGTTGAGCAGAAGTGGCAGAAGAAGTGGGAGGATGCTAAGGCTTTTGAAGCAGATCCTGATCCTGAGAAGAACAAGTTCTTCATGACTACTCCTTATCCTTATATTTCTGGCAGCCTTCACATCGGCCATGCTAGAGTTGTGACCGAAGCTGATGTCTTTTCAAGATTCCAGAGGATGCTTGGCAAGAATGTATTGTATCCTATGGCTTTCCATATCTCTGGAACTCCTGTTTTGGGCATTTCTTTGGCGATAAAGAATGGGGAGAAGGACAAGATCGGTCTTTACAAAGGTTATGTCTCTAAATACATAAAAGATAAGAAAGAGGTTGACAAGGTCGTGAAGTCTTTTGAGGATCCTCAGAATATTGTCGATTTTTTCATCCCGAAGATGAAGGAAGAGTTCAAGACTTTGGGCATAGCTGTTGATTGGAGGAGGTCTTATACTTCTGGAGATATCGAGCATCAGGCGTTAGTTGAGTGGCAGTTCAGAAGATACAAGGAAAAAAAGTACCTTGTACAGGGAAAATATCCTATCTTATTTTCAAAGACATTAAACAATGCTGTCGGCGAGGATGACATCAAGGATGGCGATACTGATCCTGTTGAGATACAGAACTTTACTCTTATAAAATTCAAGTTTGACAAATCATATCTTATTGCCGGAACTCTAAGGCCTGAAACGATGTACGGCCAGACTAATATGTGGGTTAACCCTGATATTGATTATGTTGTGGCTGATGTTGACGGCGAAGAATGGATCATCTCCAAAGAATGCGCTGACAAGCTTTCTTTCCAGGACAAGAAAATGAAGATCAAGGGAAAGGTCCATGGGTCTGAGATGTTAGGCAAGCATTGCTTTGCTCCTTTCATAGAGAAAGACATAATAATTCTTCCAAGCGCTCACTGCAATCCTAAGATCGGGACTGGTATTGTTACTTCTGTTCCTGGTGATGCGCCTTTTGATTATATCGCTTTGAAAGAGCTGCAGGAATCAGCATCATTATGTGAGAAATACAAGCTTGATCATGATGAGATAAAGAGCATAAAGCTTATCCCTATAATAAAGTCTAAAGGCTATGGAGATTTTCCTGCTGTTGAGATCTGCAAAAAGTTAAACATAACTTCTCTTAAGCAGCATGATCTTATCGCAGCTGCAACCCAGGAGATCTACAAGGTTGGCTTCCATACAGGCATAATGAGAAAAGAATGCGGCCCTTATGCCGGCATGAAGGTTATTGAGGCCAAGGAGAAGATGAAGGCTGATCTTATCTCGCAGAGCCGCGCTTCTTTGTTTTATGAAACATCTCGCGAAGCTCAATCAAGAGATGGAGGAGAAGTTATTGTTGCAGTCCTTGATGGCCAATGGTTTTTGGATTTCAATGCTAAGGGCTGGAAGCATGATGCTAAGAGATCATTATCTGATATAGAATTATGGCCTGAGAAATATAGAAAACAGTTTGAGGATGTTTTTGACTGGCTTGACAAGCGCCCTTGTGCAAGAAAAAGAGGTCTAGGTACAAAGCTTCCTTTCGACAAGGAATGGGTCATCGAATCCCTGTCTGATTCTACTGTCTACATGGCTTTATACCCTATTATCCACATCATCAGAAAAAATAATCTTAAGAAAGAGCAGCTTAATGAGGATTTCTTCAATTATGTGATGAACTCTGTTGGAGACATCACGTCAGTCTCTGCCTCGACTAAGATCGATAAGAAAGTTTTGGAGCAGATGAACCACGAATGGCATTACTGGTATCCTTTCGATCAAAGGCATACGTTCACTGCGCATCTCAGCAATCATCTTTCTTTTATGATCTTTGCGCACACTGCATGTTTCAAGGAAGAGTTCTGGCCTAAGAGGATATCTTTCCATGGCATGATAATCTCTGAAGGGGAGAAGATGTCTAAATCAAAGGGAAATGTAATAACTTTATTAGACATAAATGAAAAATATGGTGCTGACGCTTTCCGCGCTTTTATGTGCAACTCAACTTCTGTTGAGTCTGCTTTCAACTGGGAGTCTGATAAGGTTATGGTTATGAAGAAGCATCTTGCTTCGCTTCATACTTTGCTTGAAGAAATGCAAAAAAACAAAGATAAAGATTTCTCCAGCATATACAAGGATTATCCCAGCTTTGTCTCAAAATCTGAGAAAGCCATAAAGAAGGCTAAGGCTGCTTTGGAAGTTATGAACTTGAGAGAATACAGCAATATCATATTATATGAGATGCTTAACAATTATCGTACTGTCCAAAAAACTTTGAAGCATCCTGATGATATCAAGTCTATCAATTCTTACATCTCGCATAGGTGGATCAAGATGCTTTCCCCGCTTACACCTCATCTTGCTGATGAATTGTGGAGCATCGATCAGAAATCATTCGCATCTTTGGAATTATGGCCTGATTTTGACGGATCTCTGATAAAAGAAGAAGCAGAATATGAGGATGATCTTCTTCATAATACTATATCTGATATCAAGACAGTTTTGGATCTTGCTAAGATAAACGAGCCGAAATCTATCCGTATATTCTTGGCTAACCAGTGGAAATATGATTTCTTCAGGCTGTTGAAGGAAAAGTTGACAGAAACTAGAGATTTCAAGCTTTTGCTTAATTATATCATGGCTTCTGACCTTAAGCAGCACAGCAAGGAGATCACGAAGATTCTTCCTGTTATTCTGAAAAATCCTCAGAAGATGCCTGAAGTTATCACAAACGTGCAGCATGAGCATGATACTTTGTTGAAGTTCAAGGATTTTATCGAGAAGCAGTTTAGGTCTGTTGTTGAGCTGGTGAATGCTGACAACACCGAAGAGATGAAAGCCAAGCAGGCTCTTCCTGGTAAGGTAGCGATCATTGTTGAATGATTAGAAGTTGGAAGGCATGCCTGAAGATGGATATTATTCATGAAGTATAGTTAACCTCAAACCTCCCTCATCTCCGCTACCCCTTGAGCATCAGAGTTAAAGTTTAGTGCTGCTCCATTCCTGGCCTGACACGATTCACCAAAACCCCAATCCCAAAGGACAGAGTTTCATCGTCGGGAATGAGACCATACATCACAAATAATGCCTCTCCTCAGGCTTCAGCTCCATCATGAAGTCCGTTTATGGTTACAGTGCAGGACTATCGCACCAGCCTAGCCTTCCATGTATTGCCACTCAATCTTCACTTTTAAATCTTTCTGTTTACGCTTCTGCAGTAGCAAAATGTTTATTAAACACCTTATCGTGCTTTATATTATGAAATCTAGGGTTGTATTCCTCGGAAATGCTGGTGATGCCTATGCTTATGGCAAGCAGATCCTCTCTTCTGGAGGCTTTGTGCTTCAGGCTGGAGGCTATCAGTTTCATGTAGATCCTGGTCCAGGAAGCCTTGTACAGCTTGCTCAGTGCAATATCAATCCTCGTGAAACGACTTCTTTGATCGTAACTGATAATTCTGTCATAGCTTCAGGAGATGCGAATGCAGTGGTAAGCGCCATG
>CAZGIN010000060.1:0-6296 GCA_964526585.1 uncultured Methanosarcinales archaeon | reverse complement strand
GCGAAGAGCTGGGGCATCCCGTATGATATAGTCAGCTCAAAAGGAAGGCCTAGAGAGGAGTTTGAGTCAGAAGTGCATGATATTTTGGTAAGAAACAAGATCGATTTTATCGTGTTGATCGGATTCATGAGAGTTTTATCCCCTTTTTTTGTCGAAAGATGGAAGAACAAGATAATCAACATACATCCTGCTTTGCTTCCTTCTTTTCCTGGAGCGCATTCTATAAAGGAAGCTCTTGAGGCGGGTGTTAAGATAACTGGCTGTACTTTACATTTTGTCGATTCTGGTGTGGATACCGGCCCGATAATACTTCAGGCTGCTGTTGAGGTTTCTCCTCTTGATACTGAGGTTTCATTGAAGAAAAAGATCCAGCAGAAAGAGATGGAGCTTATATGTAAAGGTGTTAACCTTTTTGCTCAGGACAAGCTTGTTGTTGAGGGTAATAAAGTAATAATAACACAGAAAAGCTTTTAATCAAGCGTTATTTTCATTATTTATGGTTCTTGAAGGGATCCCTAAAGAAGAATTGGAAAGCTTGCATGACATCGTGCAGGCGCATATTGATGTTTTCAATGATACTCAAAGCATAAGCAGGTGTACATCTTCGTGGTATGAAGGTATCAAAAAAGGAGAATTTTGGGAAGGCCTTGCTGCTGGAAAACAAAGTTTTTTTCTTGAGCAGTATCGCTTGATAAGGGCTCTTTTAGATGATTCTCCTGATGCTCTTGCTGCCTTCCTCATCGTTGACTGGATGAACGGCAGGAGAGCAAAGAATGCTGAGACATCAAGGCTTGATGATGCTGTCCGAGGTTATATAGGGCATAGTTTTATCGCATACGGCACTCCTGGCATAAAAGTGAAGATATTTGATCATCTTGCGCAGATATATCGTTTGAATTCATCTCCTGGAGAGGATGATCCTGATGTAAGGGTGGTAAGGTTTAGTCCTATGCTGGTGAATAATTCTCTGATATACAATCCTCAGTACCGTTTTGGATTATGGCTTCCTGATCCCAGAAAGCCGGAGAAAGATTCTTACAGGCTGAGGGCAGTTTCTGAGGATTGATTCTGTTCTTAGGGATATCTTTTAAAATATAGTATGGATCCCGATATTATGGATTATTGGAAGGATTTTGGTGTTGTTCTTGATAGAGCATCTTCCTATTTTGATCTGGGGCAGATCGCTCTTGCTGTGATAGATCTTTTACCTAAGCCTGTCGGCCAGGTCTGCGGTCCGATCACTTCCGGCGGTCTGGGGAATGTTGACAAGAATCTTGCTGAGCTTGAGCGTACTATAGCTAAGTTATCTGTCTCAAAGAATGTTTTTTCCCAGATGCCTCTTCAAAAGCATATATTCAGGATAGATTCCCTGATGCCTGAATATGATGCGCATGCTTTGCTTGAAGGGATCTATCTTCCTATATTCAGAGAAGGCCTTGACGAGGCTTATTTCATGCCTTCATGGATGTCTTCGATGGGCGCTAGATGGGAGCATGAGCATGCATTGAGGTTTGGATTGAAGATAGTTTATCTTCCTGAGGATTTTTAGCTGCTCCATTTCCCTCTGCTTATCCCTAATATGGATTTGCAGTATGGGCAGCTGTAGATTATCTCTTGTTTAAGGAATCCGAATCCTTTTCTTGTCGTTTCGATGTTGCTGAAGTCAACATCCTGTTTGCAGTATGGGCATTTTGGCATTTTAGCTGTATCCTCCGCTCAATGCTTTTTGTATCACTTCGTCTTTTATCTCTTCTGGTTCTGTTCTTACGTTTGCTGCAAACCCTAATAGTGTTAATGGGTTTATGTTTGCTGCGTTTCCGAATATGTTCAGCGCATCCCTTAGGGGGATAGTTAAGGTAACGTCAGCGTCTTCAAATTGTCCGTCTTCTAATAATGTTATCTTTCCTTCTTCATCTATCGTAGCTTTGATGTCAAGCTCTCTGTTGTTCTCCTTATCCTCAACGACTAAATTTGCTTTTGGGAAGTCTTTCATGACTTTGTTGAAGAAAGCGTTGCTGTTGATGAAGTACACAACAGCTTCTCCGTCGATCCCGAATTCGTCTCCTGCGTCGGTTTTTACTATCTCGTTCTTGACTTCTTCTATCTCTTCAGGATTTGTTTCTTCTATCTCTTTCTTTTGCTCTTCTACTTTCTCTTTTGTTGGAGGCTCGTATATCTTTGTGCATCTTGCTGATCCTAATGTTTCGTCTCTTATGTCTTCATATTCTTGTGTTATGTCGCTTAAGCATAATACCTGCGTGATATAGCTTTGGTAGTTGCAGTAGATTATCTTTGCTTTTGACTTTACTGTTTTGTCCTCATATGGAAGCTCGTATGTTATGTAATACTTGTCTCCTTCTTTTGATGATTCTTCTATGTTTGTATTTGATTGTTCATACCAGTTGTATATTGCTTCTGGCAATGCATTGTGCTTGTCTACCACTATTGAGCATACTCCTTTGCTTACTCCTAATGTGTGTTCTGAGTTGTCGTTTAGCTTGTCCCATTCCGGATATGTTATTGTGAAGTCGTCTTCTGTGAAGGTTGTGTATCCCTGCTCTTGTGCTGGTTGGGCTGCATCCTGCCCTTCACATTTTGCTGAGCTGTATACTTTCTCTCTTAGTTCTCCTGCTTTGTTGAATGCCTGTTCTATGCATGTTATCGTGACAGCTATCGCATTGTTGTTGCAGTCGTATATCCTGTTCTCAGATATCATAGTTATGTTTTGGTACGGCATTGAATATCTTATGTAGTTGTCGTCTGTTTCTAGTATTTCTCCTTTATCCTTTACTGCTTCTTCCATCATAGTATGCCATTGCTTTGCTGTAAGCTTTTCTACATTTGCTGATACTGTGCAGTATCCTCTTGTTACGCTCAGCTCTACATCGCTGTCTGAAGCTGGCCAGACTGGATACTGTATGCTGAATCCGTCGTTGTAGAACTCTGAATATTCGATCTTCTCGCTCATCGCCTTGTCCAGCTGTGCATCTAGTCTTTCTTCAGCTGTAGAACATCCAGTGATGAGCATCATTGCGATGATGATAAAGACAGCTGCTGCTTTCATTCTTTGGATTTATCCCTGATGGCTTATATATGTTGTGCTTCAGCAAGCTTTTTATAATCCGTGCTTATCTTTTCTTTTATGGCTCAAGCATATCCTGAACCGACTTGCGGCGCGTTGATATTCAATCCTGAAGGGAAAGTCTTTCTTATGAAGTCTCATAAATGGAAAGATCATTATGTTGTTCCGGGAGGCCATGTTGAGCTTGGGGAATCTCTTGTAGATGCTTTGGTGCGCGAGATAAAGGAGGAAACCGGCCTTGACATATATGATATTGAGTTTGTATCTTTTCAGGAAGCGGTATTTGACAGGAATTTTTGGAAGAAGAAGCATTTTATCTTTTTTGATTTTAGGTGCAGGACTGATTCTCTTGATGTGAAGCTTAATTCTGAAGCCCAGTCTTATGTCTGGGTCTCGCTTGATGATGCTTTGAAGCTTGATCTAGAGACTTACACAAGAAACCTGATCTTGAAGGTTAAGGGCTGAAGCTTCTCCGGAAGGTTTCCGGAAAATGCTTGTCAAAGCAAATAAAGCTTTTCTGGTTTTTGCTCTATATGGGGTTTGCTTCAGATGATCTGCATGAGCTGAAAAAGAAGTTGAGATCTTACAGTGAGGAAGATATAATATTTAATGAGCCTCATTTCTCGCAGCAGCTTGCCTTGAGAGAAGGCAGCAGGAGAGATGTCATAAGCAATCTGCTTGATCCTGAGAAGCTTGTGTATTCCTATGTTGAGGAAGGCATGCAGGGGGATCCTGTTCACTGCCTTCATTTCAGGATAAGCAATACCCGCACTCTGAGGCTGCCTGTAATATTTGATTTTAGGGGCGGGAAAAATTTATATATACTCACTTACATTATGAGATATCGGTCTTGGAAGAGCATGGTGAGGAGGTAATTATGGCAAAGGTTGTTTCTTTTGATCAGGAGCAGGATATACTTGTTATCCACAAGGGTTTTTCCAAGGATGAGAAGTTTAAGGGAAATATAGATTTGGGTGATATAATCCTTGATGTTTCCACCCAGAAGCGCATAAGGGGTATCGAGATACTTAATGCCAGCAGGTTCTTTAAGGATTTTAGGATAAGCAGTGATGTTCTCAAGCACCTCTCTGATGCTCAGTTCAGCGCTGATATCAAGCCTGGAAGGATAATCTTGAGCATAGTTGTAAAGTCTAAAGGCTCTGAGCTTCCTGCCAAGGTGGCTGTCCCGCTCCAGATGCCTGTTTGTGCATAGGAGAGCTTTGATCTCTTTAGGTGGTCGCATTTTGCGGCCAGTTCATTTTTCAGTCTTTTGTCCTTTTCTACACCGCCCATTTGGAACTTCAAGTTTTTAGGCTGTTCTTCTGCCTGCCGCTTTTTTATCTAAGCTAAGCCGGGTATTATCTTTCAGGAGTATTTTTATCTGTGATATCGCTGTCCTGTTAAGGCGGAGCAGCCTCTCCTCCTGTGGCAGGCCTTGCTTGATGAACTCTGAGTTGAGGCTTTCCAGGTTGGCTAGTACTGCAAGCTGTATTGCTTCTGCATAGTCTCTGGCATTTCCTTTTTTTGCTGGGTTTCTTTCCTGCCATTCTTTCGCTGTCATACCGAACAGGGATTTGTTTAGGATGTCTGCTTCTGAGGCATATATCATATTTGCTTCTTCTTTTGTTATTTCAGGGGGTATAAGGTTTTCTTTTATGGCTTCTGTGTGGATTTTATAGTTGATCTTGGCCAGCTCTCTTTTCACATCCCATCCCAGGCGCAGCCTTTCAGCCTCTTCTATCTTCAGCCTTTGGAACTCCTTTATCAGATACAGCTTGAATTCGACTGAGATCCATGATGCAAATTCCAAGGCTATGTCTTTGTGGGCGTAGGTTCCGCAGTATCTTCCTGCCTTGGACACGATTCCTATAGCATTAGTTTTTCCGATCCATTGTTTTGGTGTTAAGATAAAGCTGTTCAATCCTGATTGTTTCCTAAACCCATCGAATTCGATGGGGTTAAATCTTGGGTTGTTGATCTTTTCCCATATTCCCAGGAATTCAATTGTGTTGCGGTTTCTCATCCAGTTTGATATTAGATAATCTGTTCTTCTCGGATTTTTGTATCTTGCGATATCTGTTATAGAGATATATTCTTCCTCATCTTGTACAAAAAGAGTGACCTCGCTGCCCTTGACTTTTATCGACTTCTTCATAAGGTCTTGTAGTCTTTTCCTGTTTATATCCTTCACCCGTCCGTGTCCACTGCTTCCGAAGCTATTGTTTGTTTTTCCGGCAATATTTATATAGGAGGATGCATGGTTATGCTTATGCCTTACAAATTGTCTCCTTCATCGTTGAGTATACTTAAGGATTGTCCAAGATGCTTCTGGCTTCATTTTCATGGTGTCAAGCGTCCTGCTGCGATATTTCCTTCTCTTCCTTCTGGTATGGATGGGATATTAAAGAAACATTTTGACAATTTCATGGAAAAAGGTTTGATGCCTCCTGAGCTGTCTTCTCTTAAAGGATTTAAGCTGTTTGATGATGCTGATCTCCTGAAGGTCTGGCGCAATAACCTTAAGGGCATACAGTGGACTGATAAGCATGGAAATCTGTTCAGGGGCGCTGTTGACAATATCCTTGTGAAAGGATCGAAGCTTGTTGTTTTAGACTATAAAACAAGAGGCTTTCCTCTGAAGGAGGATACTGCTGCGCATTATTCTGACCAGATGGATATCTATAATTTCCTTCTGCGCAAGAACGGTCGTTTGACTGAAGATTACGCTTACCTTCTTTTCTACCATCCTTCTCATGTCAACCGTGACGGAAGCGTCGTGTTCAATACCGACCTGGTGAAGATGAAGGTTGATGTTTCCAATGCTGAAAGGATTTTTAAGAAAGCAGTTTCTGTCTTGGACGGAGAGATCCCGGATGCTTCTCCTGAGTGTCAGTATTGCAGGTGGGTTGGGGATTGTAAGTTTTAAGAATAGATCACAATATTTAAATACAGGATTATCAATTTAAGCTCATGCCAGGAATAGGTCATTTGGGGGAGCTTGAAGTTATTGATTTCTTAAGAAAAGAGTTGGAGTTTATTAATCAAAATTTATATGAAAACAAAAAACAAATTCTTGAAATGGGAGCCTCTCTTAGAGAATCTTTTAAAAAAATAGACGAAAATAAGACAAAATTAGAACATTTAGCTTCAACAGATAGACAAATCATTAAGACAATCTCAAAAGAGATTCCAACACATAATATAGCTTTAGAGG
>CAZGIN010000059.1:4811-6443 GCA_964526585.1 uncultured Methanosarcinales archaeon | reverse complement strand
GCTTTGAGGACAGCTTATGAGGTTGCTTCTGGAAAGCAGCTCTGGAAAGTGGAGTTTGATCAATTGCGCGGCCTTGAAGGCATCAAGGAAGGCTCTATTAAGATTAAGGACAAAACAATAAGGTTTGCTGTAGCTCATGGCGGAAGCAACATAAGAAAGCTTCTAGAAAATAAGGATGATTATCATTTTATCGAGATGATGGCCTGCCCAGGCGGCTGTATCGGTGGAGGCGGCCAGCCTTGGCCTACTACTAAGGCTGTTGTCAAGAAGAGGATGGAAGCTTTATATCAGGCTGACTCTTCTCTTCCTATAAGAAAATCTCATGAGAATCCTGTGGTAAAGCAGATATATGATGAGTTCTTAGGCAGTCCTCTGTCTGCTAAGTCTGAGAAGATCCTTCATACAAGGTATTTCAAGAGAAGCAGGTTTTGAGTTTTTGAAAAAAATATAGTAAAAAATAATCAAATTATTCAAATTCTAGACTGTTGTGAAGCTCCACTGGTAGTTTATGTCTCCTGATAATTTAACTGTATATTCTGTTCCAGGCATAAGTGGCTTTTCTGGTGTGAATCTTGCAATCCTTCCTGTCTTTACTACTTCTCCGCCTATGTCTTCTGTTCCGTCTGAGACTACCATGTCAAAGTCCATGCCTGATATGTCTTCCATGAATGTTATTGTCATTCTCTGGTTTGGTCCTGAGTTTGTAGCTCCGTCTTTAGGGATAGTGCTTACCACTTCAACTTCAGGCTCTGCAGGCATAGTTGTCGTTTCTGCTGGTGCTTCTACCGGCTCTACTGGTTCTGTTGGTGCTGGTGCTGCTTCTGGTACTGATGGTGCTGCTGGCACTTGTGGTTCCTGTGTTGCAGCTTGTTTTCCGCACCCTGCTAGTGCTATTAGCATAGCAATTACTAAAATTGTTAGGATTTTTCTAATCAAAATCACCTCCTTTGAGCTTAACATTAGATTAGCAGTATTTAAAGTTAATGGCTATATTTACCTTTTTTTATGCCAAAATTCAGGAAAATGCAAAAAAATAAAGAATTAGTGGGTTTATTCCCACCAGTTTCCTTCAGGGAAGGTTGGCGCATGGTTGACATCTTCTACTGTTATTGTTATGGTCTTTGACGCTGTCTTTGCCCCATCTGATGCTGTTATCTTTACTGTATGGACTCCAGCATCCTGGAATGTTGTTGTGTATGTGCTTGATGTCATCCAGCCTGAGTATGTTACTGTTGTCTGTTTTCCTTCAGGATCTGTTGCTACTGGGCTTAATGTTATTGTCTCTCCTTCCATTACTGTAATGTCAGATACTCCTGAGATTGTTGGAGGCTCGTTCAGAGGGTTTATCGCTACTTTTACTGTTTCAGTTGTTGTTGACTTCCCGTCTGATACAGATACTGTTGCGGTGTAGACTCCTGCGTCTCCTTCTACCGTCTGCCACTCTCCTGCTGAGTTGAATGGCTTGCTGTAGGATATTGTCAGCTTGTCTCCGTCAGGGTCTGCTGCCACTACGTTCAGCTTTACTGTGTCTCCTTCTGTTATTGTTACATCAGGTATGTCTTCCACTAATGGAGCCCTGTTTTTCTTTGTTACCTTTATCTTGACATCTGTGGAAACTTTGGTTATGCCGTC
>CAZGIN010000059.1:0-4801 GCA_964526585.1 uncultured Methanosarcinales archaeon | reverse complement strand
ATGCCGTCTGTTGCTGTTATTGTCACTGTATGGTCTCCGACATCTGCTGCTGTTGTCTTGTATGTGCTGTCCTGCATGAATCCTGAATAGCTTATGCTTATCGGATCATTTTCAAGGTCTGTTACTTCTGGTTCTAATGTTATTGTGTCTCCTTCCATCACCGTTATGGCTTCCATCGGGCTTATTACTGGAGGCTTATTGTTTGGTTTTACTTCAAGTATCAGTTTCTGCACTTTCTGGCTCTTTCCATCTGATATAGTGAATGTTAATAGGTATTCAGCTGCATCTCCCTTCTTTGTCTGCCATTCTCCGTTCTCATTCAGCGGCTCTGAATAGGTGACTGTTATCTTGTCTCCGTCTTTGTCTGTTGTGAGCTGCTGAAGGTTTGGGAAGCTTACCAATTCTCCTTCATATACAACTTTTCTTGGTATTGACGATGATTTTTTTACTGTTGGAGCTTCTGTTGTTGCAGATCCTGTTACGGCTGGTGCCTCTGGAGTTTCTGCACTCTCAACAGGGGCTTCTTCTGTTGTTTCAGGCTCTTCATTAGTTTCTGGCACTACCTCCACGTCTGTAACTGAAGCACCTTCGTCTGGTGCATTATCTTGCGTTTCTGCATTATGGTTATCTTCTGTAGAGTTAGAGCCGAATTGGTCTACAGGATAGTATTGGCATCCTGCTATGACTATTAATGATATCATTATTGCTATTATCCATGAGATTTTCATACAACCACCCACATCCATTTTTTTGAAATATATATCGAATATTTGTCTTTGTCTTATTTTCTTTATCTGACAATACTCATTGAATGTTGTTATTCTTAGATTTAAAACTCATATTTAAACCTTATGGTGATAAAACTATTGAAATAAACTACTTCTTCCGGATGACAGTATTCCTGTCTGGTGGTAATATGATCCTTATGGTTGTTGTGGCTATTCCTAGGAATATCGAGCTCATGAGTGCTCTTAGCATGACTTCTTTTGTAAAATCATAGAAGAATTGCAGCGGAAATATGGTTATTAGCAGGTCTCCTTTCAGGAACAGCCAGCTGCTGCCTTCAAAAAAATAGGGATGCAGAAATGTGAATATGTTCTCAAAGTGCTGCCCAAATAGCGCTCCTGCCAGAATAATCATCACAGCTATTCCTGATCCTATCTGGGTTGCGAGAAGTATTGTCTTGATGTCTTGCTTCCATACCATGATTGCTGTCATTATTATCGCTGCTATCACAAGGGTATAATACACAAGGGTTCCGATGTCGACCAGCTTTTTCACATCTTTTAGGTGTTTTTCCTCTCTCTGGCTGAACTCTTCTATACTATAATCATCTATCTTTTTGTTTTTGAAATAGTCCAAAAGCTTTGATGCTATGCTGTCTGCTTCACTTACTTGCTCCCTGACATTAAGCCTTGTGAATTCCTTTTTATAGAACCTTATGTCATATAATAGTCCTTGAAATTGCGAACATAATATTATCGCTGCTATCGATATAGAAAGCGCTGTAGTCAATATTATGCTCCATCTGCTCATAATATCTATAGAATCATGCTTATTTTTATTCTTTTAGCAGTATCCTTTGAATTCTGCCTTGAGCCAGTCATCCTGCACTCCTGTGATGTGCGCTCTTATCAGGTCTCCTTTTGCAAATCTTCCGTTGTTTTTCAGCACTATCTTTTTGAAATTGGATGTTCTGCCTATGAAGGTGTTGTCCTTGCCTATGTCTTCGATCACTGCTTCACATATCTTTCCTATCATCTTCTTGTTCTGTTTTCTTTCTATCCATGCATGCATCTCGCTTAGGAATCTTGCTCTCTCTTTCGCTCTGTGTGAATCCTCTTCAGGAGTCATGTTTTTTCTTTTTGAATATACATACACGTTCAGCTTGTCAGGCTGCATCTGCTTTATCTTTTCTGCCGTCTCAAGGAAATGATCTTTTGTCTCTCCAGGATAGCCGCATATGACGTCTGTCTCAATAGTAATGTCCGGTATGGCGTTCTTTATTTCGTTTATCAGGTGCATAGCTTCTTCTATTGTATAGTCTCTGTTCATGCTTTTCAGCATTTCATTGCTTCCTGATTGTATAGGAAAATGCAGATATTTGAAGGCCTTCTCATTTTTGAGCGCTTCTGTCAGGCCTTCCTTGATGTGCAGGCAGCTTCCTGGATTAAGTGTTCCGAGCCTTATCCTGAAGTTATGGTGTATGCCGGCAAGCTTGTATACCAGGGATGGAAGGTCTTGGTTTATGTCTCTTCCGTAGCTTGCTGCATCCAAGGATGTAAGCCATATCTGCTTCGCTCCTTCTTTCAGCGCATCTTGAGCTCTCTCTATTATCTCAGCAGGGTCATGAGACCTTAATCCTCCTCTTGATTCTTGGCTTATGCAGAACTTGCAGCTTTTCATGCATCCCTCGTTTATCGGGATGATCCCTACCTGGCTGTTCTTTCGTTTGACAGGATTCTTAAGTGTTGTTTCTCCTCTTGCTACCAGTGTTATTGTTTCCCCATGAAGCGTTTCCTCCACTATAGTGTTTATCTCCTGTATCTGGCTAACTCCTATCTGCGAATATCCTTTGATCCTTGCAGGGTCTGTTTGGGGGATGCATCCTGCTATTATCATGTTTTTTCCCTGCTTTTTCATCTCTTCGAAGAACTCAAAGAATTCTTTGTCATCCTTGTTTGAGGATGTGCATGTGTTGATTATCAGTACATGGGCATTGTTGTAGTTGTCTGTTATCTTATGGCCTTCGCTTGCAAGTATCCCTGCCATTGTCTCAGAATCAGCCTTGTTGAGGTCGCATCCGAAGGTTTTGATGAAGATGTTTGCCATTAGAATGTGCTGAGATTAAGGATTTATAAGTTTTTAGTTATGTTCTGGTTCGAATTCGCTCAAGTACTTTCTTCTTGACATTATGGATATGTCCTCAAGCTCAAAATAGAGCTCTTCATTGAGGGGAAGCATTGCTTCGGCTATCTTTCTTACTGCGGCTTTTGCTTTTACTAGCGCAGTGTCAGGGCAGTTGTATTTCAAAGGATTGGTAGAAAAAGCGAGCATAACCGTTAATCTGGGTATTCCTGTGCTGTTAGGCGTCTTGCTTCCTGCTATAGCTTCCTCATATTGGGATATTTCAGGGATTTCAAATTCAGGATCCTCTGTTTCGTCCTTTATGCTTTCTTCAAGGGTCTCATCTGAATCAAATATCCTTTTGCAGGCAAGATATTTCATGCCATGTCCATTCTTTTGTAAAGTGGAATGGAACTTGTCCATATAGGTTTCTATAGTGTTCCTGCTAACATATCCTGCTCCATCAAGCAGCAGTTGTGCCTTTATGAAGAACTCCATATTTCTGTGATTTCTTATCTTGTTTTTAACACTTTCTTGGTTTTCTTTCCTCTTAGTCTAAGCCAAACCTTTAAATAAAGCCTTCTTCTAGGCATTTTCGAGGTGTTTTGGTATGACTATTTTCAAAGCTTATGACATTCGCGGTATTTATCCTGAAGATCTTGATGAGGATCTTATCTTTGATATCGGCAGGGCTTATGCTGATATGGTCAAGGAAGAGCTTAAAGATAAGAAGGATAAGATCACTATGGGAGTTGGCCGTGATATGCGCCTGAGCTCTCCGCAGCTTTCAAAAAAGCTTATCGAGGGCATCACTTCCCAAGGTGTTGATGTTGTTGACTTAGGCCTTGTCAGCACTCCGACTTTCTACTTTGCGATATCAAATTATGGATATGATGCTGGGATGATCGTTTCTGCTTCCCACAATCCTAAGGAATATAATGGCGTGAAGGTTGTCAAGCATAACGCTCTTCCTGTGGGATATGACACAGGCCTTAATGAGATTGAGAGAAGGGTCAAGGAAAAGAAGTTCTCTGTCTCAGAAAAGAAGGGAAGCGTCTCTGAAAATCTCAATTCTTTGGCTGATCAGGTTAAGTTTGCGTTGAAGCATGCTGACATATCAAAGATAAAGCCTTTCAGGATTGTCGCTGATACTGCCAACGCTATGGGCAGTCTTTACCTAAATGCCTTGTTCAAGGAGCTTCCTTGTGAGTTGATCAAGATGAATTTTGAGCTTGACGGAACCTTTCCTTCCCATATCGCAGATCCTTTCAAGCTTGAGAACACTGCTGATCTGAGAAAACGTGTTGTTGCAGAGGATGCTGATCTGGGCATTGCAACTGACGGCGATGGAGACAGGATCTTTTTTATCGACAACAAAGGCGAGCTTGTTCAGCCTGCTATCGTTAGGGGCATAATGTCAAAGATCGTGCTTAATGAGCATCCTGGAGCCACTATATGCTATGACATCAGGCCTGGCCGTATCACGAGAGATATGATCATTGAGAATGGAGGAACTCCGGTTATTACAAGAGTCGGCCATTCTTTGATAAAAGCCAAAGCTATTGAAGTTGGGGCTGAATTTGCTGGTGAATCTTCAGGCCATTTCTTCATGAAGACTGAACTCGGCTTTTTTGAGACACCTATGATTGTTACGCTGAAGCTTTTGCAGGAGCTTTCAGGTTCAAATCTCTCTTTAGCTGAGTATACTGCTCCTTTGAAGAGGTATTTCCATAGCGGTGAGATCAACATGAAGGTTGAGGATAAGGAAGCTGTCATGAAGAGGATAGAAGCTCATTTCAGTGATGGAGAGATTTCTCATCTTGATGGTGTCAGCATTGAGTATCCTGATTTCTGGTTCAATATAAGGCCTTCTAATACAGAGCCTTTGCTTAGGCTGAATCTTGAGGCTGTCTCTGAGGAGATTATGGAAGCTAAAAAGAAGGAAGTTCTTTCT
>CAZGIN010000058.1:0-6634 GCA_964526585.1 uncultured Methanosarcinales archaeon | reverse complement strand
TTGATGTGCTTCTCAGGTCTTCTGAAGACGAGCTGAAGAAGGTTGTTGATGATAAGATTGTCAAGGCTATCCTTGATAATCGTGAAGGAAAGATAAAGGTCTCTCCCGGCTATGATGGTGAGTATGGAGTTCCGATGATAGGAGATTCTGTAGTGCAGGATAAAGTTGAGATGCCTATGAAAAAAGAGTTTCCTAAGTTTAAGGTTAAGCAGACTAGTCTTGGTGACTTTTAGCAGCGGCTTCTTTTGCCAGATAATTAATGACTTGTTTTCCAGATACTACTCCATTATCAAAATGGCCGTTTAAGGTAAGGTTTCTGCCTGCGATTATAGAAGCCTCTTGCAAGGTATATCTTTTCTCTGGCTCCAGCATTAAAGGCCTGCCTCCGATCTGTTGACATGCATAAGCGCATAGAAGCCTAAGCGCAATGCTGAACAACCCTCCTTTTTCTTGAAGGTTGGCGATATCCAGCATATTATAGTATTCTCCTTCGTTATATTTGGGCAATTTCCTAAATTCTTTTGTTCCAGTGATTCTGGTATAAAATCCTCCAAAGACATCTATGAGTTCTCCTGATTTGACATATAATCTCGAATCGAATCCTTTGTATCTCTCGATTATTGGCTCGTCACTTTCTATCTCATCCAGATCTGTTTCCAAAGGCTCGTCATCTTCAGCGTCTTCATCATTCATTATTGCATCTTCCAAAGCAGCTTCCTGCACTTCAGGCTCTGGTTCAGGAGCTTCTTCAGTTTCCTTTTTCTTCGGCCGCCCTCTCTTTCTTTTCTGTTTTATTTTCTTAGTTTTCTTCTTAGGAGACTCTATAACAGTTTCCTCAAGAGGCCCATAGCGGGATTCAACTGCTTCATAATCTCCGGGTTTCAAATATTCGCGCAGTTTGGATAAAAAGCCATTATCACGAACGATATCATTGACTGATTCTCTTTTTAATCCAAGATTGCGCAGCACTCTTAATGTTTCCCTGCCATCTTTTTCATCAGATGCGACTAAGTAAAGCGCTAAATTTTCATAATTAAGCTCAACATCCCCCAGCAGATTCGAGAATCTTGTCTTGAATGATCTATATTCATTGCTGCCTTCAAGATTTAACAGGTTCTTGATGGTTTGGGGAAGAAATCCTCGATCTTGGGCATATGTTAACTTAATCCCAATCCTTGCTTTTAATGCATCAACTTTGAGCGGATCATGATGATATGTATCTAATAATGCTTCTCCTAGGTTATGATCTGTGAATATTTGTGCTAAGTTACTGCCTTTCATTCCCAAGTCTTCTCGGAATATTTCAAGCAGGACTTCATCGCTAAAAGGTCCGCGTGTGGTCAGCAGGCGGCATGCTGCTGCCTGTGCTGTCATTGATAAGGAGCCTTTTCTGATGAGAAATTCAGGAGTCTCTCTGCTTATATATGCCAGTTTTGATGGATTCTTTGTACGAAACACCTTAAGTAATTCTGCATAGGATAATTCACGGTCTTTATCATATGGCAGCTTCATCCCGATTAGAGATTTTATTCTTAGTATTTTTGTATTTTCAATTCCTGCTTGTTTTAGTACTTCTTCTATTTTATAATCCACGAAGATTTCTGCAAGTGTTTCTCCTGTCATCCCCATCCTGCGGCATATACTTAGTCTGGTTTCATTTGTGTAATGAGTTGAAAAGAAAGAAAACATACTCCCTGCCAGTGCCTTGAGGGTCACAACTTGCCCAGGAAAAAAATTCAGATTCTTATTTATTGCACTGCGGGCAGCGCTTACTCCATTATACCCCATCAGATATTCTTGCTCTTGCTTATAAACTTCCCTCTCTGCAGCATACTCCTGAGCTAACAGCACTCCTTTTCCTTTCCTTGAGATTCTGCGGGGAGTCCTATCAAACACTGTGTATTCAACCAGCGCAGTTTCTCCTTCAATTCCTTGGAGTATTTCTTCAACTCCTTCTGTGTGTATTAATCTATTGGAAGCCCCGCCTAAGACGATCGATCTTGGCCTTATCTGTATCTCACCAAATCTTCCGCTAACCAATAAGCCACTATCTATAGAGATGATCCTGGCCCTCTCGCTCTCTGTATTGGTTAGCCTTGATTCTAAATTGTCTGCAAATGCTATTATCCCCATTAAAACATCAGGATTTCTTTATGTATTTAAAAAATTTGTTTGATCCTCTGGGCTCCTATTGCGATAAGCCCTCCTGAGAGCGCTGTTATCATCTGTATGATTCCCATTGACGTAAGAAATACAGTAGGGATTATCTCAAAGCTTACAAGTGCAAATGCTATTCCGAACAAGAATCCTGATTTGAGTATCGCACCTATCCCCATCCCAATTATTTTTTTCTTCATCAGTCTTTTTACTGCAAAAACCAATATGGCATTTCCGATCCATATGAAAGGTATCATATACACAAGATATATTGTTAACGGCCCGAATACTATCCCTCTTGCCAATACCCCTAAACTGGGCATTATGATTACTTGTAGAAGATTTTGGCTTCTCAAGTTCAATGCTGCCATCACCAGTGCTGCATTGACTGTTATACCTACTAACAGCTGTGGATGCCCAAGAAAGAATGGTATGAAGAAGCATATAGCTGAGTACACGATCATCTCAATTGTTTCCTGGATATAGCTTATCTTGTACTCCTGCTTGTTGATCCATCCATATTCCATGTATCCTGCCTTAGGCTGTCTGCTTAAATATCTTTCTAAAAAGTTTTTTAAATCAGGCTCATACTCTGGGTTTTATGGTTGAGTATGACCCTTCAAAACTTCCTGAATTCCTTGAGGATTTATATTCCATCGGACTTGATTTTCATAGGATGGACAACGCAAGGTTAGGCTTTTCTTTGAGGGGCCTTAGAAAGGAGCTTCATCATTTTCTTATAAGTTTTAAAGCCAAGATGGATGTGGTGGTAGATGCTTCAGATCGTGTAAAAAAGGATCCCTCAGTATTTGGTTCTAAAGAGTCGCTTGAATCATATGTTAGGGCTCACCATAGTAGGGTTTTGGCGGATTTTGCAACTGCTTCCACTGCTGCTGCAGTCAGGCGATTTTTGCATGCAAAAGTGCATCTTGATGATTTTGTCAATGGAGAGATTGCTTTAGAAACTGACTTCATGGCAGAATACGATGCAACTCATAAGGCTATATCTTTAGAGTATGATGCTCTTATCCATGCTGCAGAGGAAGGCAAGTATACGGTTAAGTCTGTTTCTATCTTAAAATCTGAGAAGCAGAAGGTTCTCAGAGAGTTTCATGATAGCTTCAACCCTTTCCTTACTGGACATGAGGTTAGATTAGCTTATTGCCAATTTGTTGATTATGCTCTAAATAATCTTCCTGCAAGTATTGGTTATAAGGGAAAGAAGCCTGTTGAGAAACGTCTTGCTGCTCTCCAGAGGTTATATGATCGTGATGGCAGAAGTTTATGGCAGCAGATTAATGACGGAATTGCTCCTAGGGTAGATGAAGATGTTGCAGTATCTTTGAGGATCATATCAAGGTATGATGCTGATGCTGAAGTAAGGGGGCTTGCGGCAAAGATGTATAATACTTATGATATAAGAGACGGAAGGCATTTGAATCCTGATATTAAGGACAAGGTTATTGCAGGGCCTTCTTTATTAAGTAAACATATAGTTCTGCCTCATGACAGGATAGGCATGCATTGAGTTTCAAAAAAGCATATTTTTTTAAACTCCCGGCCTAAAAACCTCAATTAGGGTGTTTAGATGAGGGATTTATTGCTTCCATTGCTTAAGAAGGAGCAGAAAAAACAAGGTTATCTGTCAGAAGATGCTCTCAAGAGGATCTCAGACAAGCTGAACATTCCTATTGCTGATGTTTACGGCGCAGCTTCTTTCTACAGCATGATTTATACAAGGCCTCAGGGAAGATATGTATTTAGGGTGTGCAGCTCGCCAAGCTGTCATGTCAACGGTTCTCTTAACCTTATCAGTTTTCTTGAGAAGGAGCTGAAGGTTAAGCTTAATTCTGTTTCAAAAGACAAGATGTTTTCGTTGTATGAAGCCAGCTGTATAGGCTGCTGTGATGAGGCTCCTGCTATGCTGGTTAATGGAAAGCCTTATACTAAGCTTACTGAACAAAAATTGAGGGATTTGATTGCAGATCTTAAGAAAGACAAATCTTGATGCTTTGAAGAAAGCGAAGAAGATCGGCTCTGAAGGAGTCCTAAAGCTACTTGAGAAGAAGAGCTTAAAAGGAAGAGGAGGGGCTAATTTTCCTACTGCAAAAAAATGGCGTATGGCTATGCATGATTCTCCAAGGTATCTTATCTGCAACGCTGATGAAGGCGAGCCTGGAACTTTCAAGGATAAGTTCATAATAAAGAATAATCCTGAACTCTTGATAGAGGGGATGTTGATCGCTGCTTTCACTATCGGTGTTGAGCAGTCTTATATTTATCTGAGAGGAGAATATGAGTATCTTGCTAGCAATCTCAGGAAAGTCGTCAATAAGCTGCTTGACAAGTCCGTATCGAAGCTGAAGATCGATATAGTGGTTGGAGCCGGCAGCTATGTTTGTGGTGAGGAAACAGCTATCATGGAGTCTATCCATGGCAAACGCCCTCATCCTTATGTCAAGCCTCCTTTCCCTACCCAGTCAGGATTGTTTGGCAAACCTACGGTTCTAAATAATGTAGAGACTCTTGCTAATGTTCCTTTAGCGATCCTTTTTGATGATTATGATCCTGAGCTTCGTCTTATGTCTTTGTCTGGCAATGTTGCAAATCCAGGAGTTTATGAGCTTCCTGAAGGTGTTAATCTATGCGATCTTATCAAGCTTGGAAAGCCTAAGTCTAAGCCTAAGGCTGTATATTTCGGCTGCTTTGGAGGCTGCATGCCTTATTGTGATATTGAGCTTTCTCCTCAGAAGGTTTGCGGCAAGAACTGCATAATCGGTGCTCACACCATAATCGTCATTGACAGTTCCCAATCTATCCTTGATCTTTCTATCGCTATAGCCAGGTTTTATTGGCACGAATCCTGCGGAAAGTGCACTCCTTGCAGGGAAGGGACTATCCGTATCCTTAACTTGCTGAAGGACATCAAGTCAGGCCATGCTAGTGAGGAAGATCTTGATACTTTGAAGGATCTTGCTGAGAACATTCACGAGACTAGCTTGTGCGGCTTAGGCCAGACATGCACTAATCATATCCTTAATGCTTTGAAATATTTTCCAGAGGAGTTTAAGATAAGATGAAGATAAAGCTTGACAACAAAGATTTGGAAGTTGATCCTAAAAAGACGATTCTTGAGATCTGTAGGGATAATAATATCGAGATCCCTACCCTTTGTCTTATTGAGGGTTTGGTTCCTGAAGCAAGGTGCAGGTTATGTCTTGTTGAGCTTGACGGCAAGCTTGTAACCAGCTGTTCTCATCATCCAAGCGAAGGGTGCAGTATCCTTACAAGTTCTGAGAGGATTGACAAGGCCAGATCTATCAATGCTGAGCTTTTGATGTCAGGCCATATCGGAAAGTGCGGTTTTGAGGACAATGATCTTTGTAAGCTGTTAGAGCAGCTTAACATGACCAAGATAAGGTTTGATCCTATAAGGGAGTATAAGGAGGATCTTTCTGAATCTGTCATAAGGGATAATAACAAGTGTATCAATTGCGGAAAGTGTGTGCGCACTTGCGGCGAGATAATGTCTGTCCATGCTATCCAGTTCTCTGGCAGAGGCCATGAGGAGCATGTAACTGGTTATTGCGAGCATGATCTTGATGATGTTGCATGCATCAAGTGCGGGCAGTGCATCGCTTCATGCCCTGTTGGAGCCATCTATGAGAGAGAGCATCTTTTTGAGGTTATCAATGCGCTGAAAGATAAGTCTAAGCATGTTGTTGTCCAGACTGCTCCTTCTGTAAGGGCTTCTATAGGGGAGGAATTTGGGATGCCTCCTGGTTCTTTAGTTACAAAAAAGATGGTTTCTGCTCTGAGAAGATGCGGTTTTGACAAGGTCTTTGATACTGACTTAGGTGCTGATATTACGATAATGGAGGAGTCTGCTGAATTTCTTAGGAGGCTTGAGGAAGGCGGCCCTTTTCCCATGATAACCACTTGCTGCCCGGCATGGATCAAGTTCATGGAGCATTTTGAGCATAGGTTAATCCCAAATATGAGCTCTTGCAAGTCTCCTCATGAGATGCTTGGGATCCTGACAAAAACATATTATGCTAAGAAGTTCAGCTTAAATCCTAAGGACATTGTTATGGTCAGTATCATGCCTTGCACTGCCAAGAAGTTTGAGAGTTCTCGTGAAGAATTGAAGAGTGCTGTTGACTTTGTATTGACTACAAGAGAGGCTGCTAAATTGTTCAGGTATTTCAATATTGATTTCAGGGATCTTGAAGATGAAGAATTTGATTCTCCTCTTGGTATTTCTTCTGGTGCTGGTGCTATATTTGGCGCTTCTGGAGGCGTCATGGAGGCTGCTTTGAGGACAGCTTATGAGGTTGCTTCTGGAAAGCATCTTTGGAAAGTTGAGTTTGACCAGCTGCGCGGCTTGGAAGGCATCAAGGAAGGATCTATCACGATCAACGGCAAAGAGATAAGGTTTGCAGTTGCGCATGGAGGAAATAACATAAGGAAGCTTCTG
>CAZGIN010000057.1:290-6713 GCA_964526585.1 uncultured Methanosarcinales archaeon | reverse complement strand
AACCCATAAGTGATTTATTATATGGGCTTGTTAGGGTAAACCCAGAAGAAAGATTCAGCATCAAAGATACAGAACAAGCGATTTATGCTGCAATGAATGTATCTGAAGCTAGAATTCAAAAGAGTCTTAGGGATAGAGATATTCAAGAAGAGATGAGAAAGAGAATGGAAGAACGCATCAGGGCCCGTTCCAGAGAAAAACCTGCATATGAAGTAAGTCCAGATTTAGAAGAGATAAGAAAACAATTAGAAAAGATATGGTCCGATGCCAGCCCCTCAGACAACTGCGAAGGAGCTATAGGTGAAAATGAAAGTGCTACACTTGAAGTTCTCCGAAACGAAGAATACGAGCCTTTTAGTCCAAGTGTCCAGTATAAATCAATCCTTGCACAGATTCTACATTTGTCTCACCAACTGACAAAAGAAGAGCTAGATAATCTTAAAAGGGATATTAATAAACTCCTTTAATAAGAAATTCAGTAATAACACAAAATTTAAATAATAACATTTTCTTAAATATTCGAATATGAAGCGAAAAGTAGTGCAACAAGGCCCCAGTACATTAATGATAAGTCTCCCAAGCAAGTGGGTTAAGGAGAACAATATTATTAGGGGTGAAGAACTCGAAGTTTCGCCCAAGCAAGACACAATTACATTCTCAAAAGGGGAATTAACTGAAGAAAAGAAAGAAGCTATAATTAACTTGGACAATTACACTTATCTCGCCTTTACCAAGTATATGAGCATGCTTTACTTTTCCAATTATCATAAGATAACCCTTACATACTCCAAACCCGAGATATTTCACCCAAAAAACGGAAAATACCTTAACATTAAATCTGTCATCAATAAGAAAGTTGCAAGACTTATGGGTGCAGAGATTGTTTCACAATCCTCTAATAAGACTGAAATCGTCATCTTTTACTCAGATGCACCCGATTTAGACCAATTAGAAAAAAGAACTTTGTATATATTCAAAGAAGCTGTTAGCGAAATGCTTAGCTCAATTGGGAAGGATTATCACAAATTCCATGAAATATGTTACGATTATCATGATAATATCACTAAGTTTGTAGAGTACTACTTAAGAGAACTGCAAAAATCTCAAAGAAGCGAGTCTTTCAAGAAAATAGCTTTCCATACTTTCCGTCTTATCGACCATCTTGCAGACAAGTATAGACATATCTCTGAAGAGATAAATAAAGTTGGCTGTACACCCAAAGCCAAGAAATACATAAAAGATATATTTGACGCTTTCTTTGAAACATATTCAACTGCATTAAGTAAACAGATTCCAAAAGACATCATCATAAGAAGATATGAATTAAAGAAGGATATTGACAAGGAAAAATTCACGCTTAATGAGATAAAGGTCGTGGCTGAAGCAAAGGTATTTTTAGATGTTATAGGAAGTTTTACTGAATATTCCATAGCAAAATCCCTAGAAAAATGAGAATCCTAGCTATAATCGGGCTCCCTGGATCTGGAAAGACATTGGCAGCAGAGTTTCTGGAAGAGCTTGGCTTCAAACGATTCAATTTAGGAGACATAACAAGAGAAGAGCTAAAAAAGCAAAATCTAGAATCAACCGAAGCTAACGAAAAGACAATAAGAGACAAGCTCCGGAAAGATGAAGGCATGGATGCTTTCGCGAAAAGGATAGCAAAGAAAGTCGAGACATCCAGCCCCAAAAACATCGTCCTCGAAGATATCATCTCTTACGAGGAAGTCCAATATCTAAAAGAGAAGTTCAAAGATAAGATCAGGTTCGTATCGATAGAAGCAAAAGAAAACGTCAGATTAAATAGGCTGGCTTCAAGAAAAGTCCGCCCTCTGACAAAAGAAGAGGTAATTCAAAGAGATGACCATCAGTTAAACAGCTTAAACATGAAAAAAAGCATAGAATCTGCTGATTACCATCTGGAAAACAACGCTACGATCGCAGCTATCAAGAACGATATAATCAACCTACTCAAAAGAGAGGGTTTTTAGTTTTGACTTCAATCCCCTGATTATCCTTACTTTCTTCCCGCTAAGCTTAGAAAAGAACTTTATGATAGCGATATTTGCTTTATTATCCTGCGCAGGAGCCTTAATCTTAACGCGATAGGCATTCTTAGCAGGATCAAATCCCACAATCTCATTTTCTCCTGATCCAGCAGCCACTATGATATCAACCCGTCCTTCAAGCTTCATACACACACCATATCCACAACCCTTTATAAACTCACCCAAATATTGATAATTTACACTAAAAAGTAGTAAAAAATATAAATAACCTCGCCCATTTACTTAAAAAATGGTTAAAAAAGCTATTATTACAGATCTTGAAGGCACTATATGCTTTACTGACAACAGGCAGGGCATCACTCTTCATGAGGATTATGTAAGAAGAGATTATATTGCCCCCGAATCATGTGCAGTATACCAAAGGCTCATCAAGCCCCACGAAAGAAAGCTTATACGACAGCCTGCTTATGCCTTAGTTGAGGGAGATACGATGTTTTTCTTCGGTACAAAGACATATGATCTTCTTGCCAGAATCAAAGAAAAAGATGTTAAACTGATCTATGCAACCGCTACAAGGCTTCAGACGATGAGAAAACGTATGCAGATACTTCATCCTGCTGATGTATTCATTCTCGAGAATGGCTGCAGTATTTTCTATGGAGAAAGTTTAGATGAGGAAGATAAAGGATGGTTTGAGTATATCACACAGGACAATGTTTACGATCAGCTGGGAAACTTGAAAGCCCACCTAGAGAAAGAAAACTTCAATGTCGAGACAAAAGAAAGGAAACTTATGACAAGGGTTAGGCTTCCAAGGGAAGAAAGAGAGGAGCATCTGAAGGGATTAGTTGAGATTCTCACCCATGAAATACACGGAAAAAGAAGATTTGATTCTCTTACATTCACAGAAAATCTTGGATATGTAGACATAATCCCGGCAAGAGCTGGAAAGAAAAATGCAGCGAGCTATCTCTTTAAGAAGATGTTTCCTGGATATGAGACTATAGCGATAGGAGACGACATCAACGACTTAGGTATGCTTGAAGAAGCAGACCGTGCTATAGTGCTCGGAAGCGGACACCCTAGAGTCATAAGGATAGCCAGAGAAAAGAAAAAGCACCTTGGGCTTCCTTGGACAGTAACCCCTCAGCATCACTTTAAAGGCATCAATGAAGCCTTGCAGCTGCTATTGAAAGAGATAGAGCAAAAGCCCAAAACAAGATAATCCCGGGATTTAGTGACAAAAGTAACATCAGCAGATATTTTTCTTGACAAAAGCCCCTTATAAAAAACATAAAGTTTATAAATAATCCCTCGCTAAATTATATTACTACTAGTTAATAATCCAACAAGATGGCAGGCGAACAAACAGAAAGCGGACAGCCCCTCGAACCAAGGGATCTTGCATTCCAATGCAACATGGCAGCATACTTAACTGAAGTAGTCGCAAATGCATTAAGAAAGATAACTGATTATGTAGACAGAAAAACTCCTACTGACTTTTATGATAGGAATGCGCACACTTTGTTCAACTGGCTCAGAGAGCTTAAAGAAGATGGAGAAGTTGAAGATCCATTGTTTGAGATTGTTAAGAAATCGCTTCCAAGAGTTCCACAGGCTGTCATAAGCAGAGCATATCATCAAATCCGGCAGCAGGATCCTATAACCAGGCTTTATGAAGCAGTCAAAGAATATCTCAGGGCTGCTTGACGTTCATATTCATAAGCCGTGTTGATCACGGCGGTGTTGTACAAAATGGGGGGAGAGGAAAGAGATAGTGGAAGTTGTAAGTATACTCTAGTTACATTTGCGGACAGGTTCACTAGTTTTCTTCTTGAGCAAAAATTCTTAGAAGAAGAAGGCAATAAAGTGATAAGAGCAAGAGATATGGATGATATTACAGATATCATCTCTAAAGATGATCCTGGAGCAAAAAGGATCTTCGTCTTTGGAGGAAGCACCGACACTGATTCAATTATGGGAATTAACTTAATGAACGTTTATAGGCCTGGCGATCTTTTTGTATGTTTGGAATCTCCAGATGAAGATTTCAATCCTGCGCACTTCTTGTTCAGGCACTGGACTAGATATCCTGTTCCCAACACATTAAAAGAAGTTGACAACCTTCGTGTAACACTTACCAATATAGCCACAGGTAAGAAGGAGCCTCCGGAAAGACCATTGAGGATAGGCGCCTATTCTGAAAAAAAGCCTGAAGACCTCAGCACAAAGTTGCTTGCTGCCATTGAAGGCATCCATCTCGAGATTCAGGCTAAAAAAGGCGGAAGATATTATTCGCCTATATCTGAGCCCGCAATAATCACTGATGAAGATCTTCGTGCAAGAAGATTTCTAGAATATGATGTGTTGATACTTGATTCTGACGTCTTTGAGAGAGAGAAAGGCCCCTCTCAAGAGATCTCAGATCTTATGGGAGAGTTCAGGATGAAAAAAGGGATAGTGGTAGGATATCCCGGCGCAGAGCATGAAAGCCATATCCCGAGCGAGTTTCACTTAGCAGGAAACGACCCTAAACGCCTTGAAGAGTCTCTTAAGCTGATGATCAAGAAGACTCTTACTTATGATACCTCTTATGATGTTACCATACTCTCAAAATGCCTTAGCATCGATGACTTAGATGATGTCAAGACAGGGCGCAATGCAGACAAGATCAGGGAGATCAAGCTTGCCAGCGATGTCAATGAGGCAAAAGGCATGATAAGCGATAATGGCGTTCTCGAGAGGGATGCCAAGATAAAAAATTATCATGTTATTGTTGATCTGGACGGCATAGCTCCTACTGAACTCATAAAGATCGTTAAAGAAGTAGAAAAGATAAATTCTGATAGGCGCAGCCTTCACAAGATGTATGGTATGCCTATAGAAGATGTCTTGATCTCAGGCATAAGCAGCCTCAAGACGATACAAAACCAGAGGATGGCTTACCTTGCAGCAGCTCTCGGCTTCTCAGACCTGGTCCCTCTTGTGCCAAAACCTGATTCTGATAAGGAGGAAAAAGATATGCTTTTGCATGAGAAGATCTATGAGATATCTGACATAGTCAAAAGGATAGGAAATAAGCCAAAAGCAGATTCTCATGATTGTGAAGAATGCATGCTTCCTGCAGAGTTCAGCATATATGATGAATTGGTCCAGATACATGAGAAGATACTTCATATCGTTAATAATCTGGAGGTTTATGATCCTAGAAAAGATACAAAACTAAGCAGGATATTGGCCGGACTGGTTAAGACAAGCAATTTGCTCTCAAAAAATCCTTTCCTCAAAAGACAGGTGCAGAACATGCTTGATGCGCTTACTTATATGCTGTGCGATTACTCTCCAAAAGGTTCTCCTGAAGAGCAGAAGAGCGAATTCAAGGATCATGCATTGAGGCCTATCCTGGATAAGGGGGATTATCTTTCTGGCAGCGCGACTTACGGTATTAGAAGCCATAAGGTGTGGTTCAACAGCAGGCACCACACTATATACCGCAACCGTATAAGAGAGGAAGAGATGAAGCGCACTTTGAATAACATCAGGTTTTTCAGGAACATAGAAGCGGTCATCGGCAAGGAAAGGTTGGGCTTGCTTTTAGGATATGATGATCCTGAAGACTTAAGCATAGTGACTGAGCCTGTTTTCTTCCCTGATAAAGACGCCCCTTCTGAGAACAGGTCATACTTAATGCTGGACCGCGCAAAGCCTAACTCCAAAAACCTTATGCAGATCTTGGAAGAGTTTCAGATACAGAGAACTGAAGCCCTCAAATCAAACGATCCAGACAGAAGCTCAGCATGTGACAGCCATATATTTGAGATATATAAGAATGCTGTTATCATAGCTTCTTCGACAGCAGGGCTTGGCCCCTCAACTGATATTCCTGAAGGCGCATTCTCAAGAGTACAGCACGAAAGGTCTGAGGCTGATAATTTCTGGAGTGAAAGGCTGGCAAAGAGAGTCATCAATCCCCTGAGAAGCTTTTTTGAGCGCAGGTATTCAAGCTATGATCCTGAAAAGATAGAAATGATCAAGGCTGCTATAGACACTATTGAAGAGACAGCCTCTTTATTCCATAAAGCTTTTGACAACGAGAATTTCTTCGGAAGAAGCGCTACGTTCTACAAAGACGTCAAGCTCGAAAACATAATATATGACGGAGAAAGGTATCGTAACATAGACTGGGAGACGACAAGAAGAGGTGTTCCGTTCATCACTGAAGCTCTCACGATCCTTATCCAGGGAGATTTCTTCAGGGACGATTCAGACAAGTCAAACGGAAAGGCCTTTAATCCCCTATTGGACGATCTTTTCGAAAAAGGAATTGACAGCTATAATCTTGCTGTTGAGGAATACAACCAAGTTTGTGAGGAGGTAAGAAGAAGCCCGGCCATAGTGTTGAACAAGATAATAA
>CAZGIN010000057.1:0-280 GCA_964526585.1 uncultured Methanosarcinales archaeon | reverse complement strand
AGAGGGATGTACTTGCTGTCAAGTCTGTTATGGATGCATTTCCCTCTATCGAAGAATCTGAGATCGTTGTAAGGTCGCTGGGATATGATCTTAAGTTCATAGAGCAGTATTATCCAAGCAAGGAAAGCCTTGATGCGATCTACACCGCAATCAGCACTCTTCCTGAAGATGCTTCATTAGGGGATATAGAAAATATCCTTAGGACCACCCAAAATGATCCAAGGCTGTATATAGGTATTCCTGCTCCAAAAAATAGTGATGAAAGCGAGCAGAATAGGGT
>CAZGIN010000056.1:0-6835 GCA_964526585.1 uncultured Methanosarcinales archaeon | reverse complement strand
AACCTATTTAAACAAGTAATTTCTCCCTAATCTGAGGTGTAGGCATGAGCAATATACTTATTATGTTCGGTTCTGAGTCTGATAAAGGCATCTATGGCGAGATCGCTTCTAAGCTTAAGGATGCTGAAGTCAGGGTTGCTTCAGCTCATCGTGATCCTGAGCTTGTTGAGCAGCTTTTGAAAGGCTCCCAAAAAGTGATAATAGCAGGAGCTGGTTTGGCTGCCCATCTTCCTGGAGTTGCAGCTTCAAAGACTATCCGCCCTGTTATTGGTGTTCCGATCAACTCTAATTTTGGAGGTCTAGACTCATTGCTTTCAATAATGCAGATGCCTGGCGGTATCCCGGTATTATCCGTAGGGATTAACGCAGCAGATGAAGCTGCCAGAAATGCTGCCTTGATGCTTGAGCAGTATGAGTTCGTCAACATCATCGGCAATACTTCTAATGAGCGCGCTAGAAGATGCATAGAATTCCTCGAAAAGTTCAGTGTAAACTATGAAATATCAGATTCGCCGAACTCACACGCAGTAAATATAAGATTTACATCCTTGTCAGATGAGCCTATGAAAGATGATGCATTGGTCATAAATGTTCCTCTTGCTAGATCTCATTCTCCTGAGGATGTTTCAAAACTCATCAATCTTACAAAGAAGGGGTTGTGGGTTGGGCTTAACAGAGGAGAAAATGCTGCTATTGCAGCTATTGAGATACTTAATCTTGATAACCGTTATGCTTCAAAGCTTGAGGACTTAAGGTCATCGATGAAAAGCTCTGTTCCGAAAGCAGAATCCATTTCTTACAAAGATGCTGGTGTTGATATCTCGAAAGCTGATGAGTCTAATGCTATGATAAAGCAGCTTGTAAAGCAGACTTACAATCATAATACTCTCTCTGAATTGGGATTGTTTGCCGGATTGTACCGTTTTAACAAAAACCAGTATGAAAACCCGGTGCTTGTCTCAAGCACTGATGGTGTCGGTACAAAACTGAAGCTTGCTGTGATGTCTGGAGATTATACTACTGTTGGCGGAGATATTGTCAATCATTGTGTTAATGATATACTTGTTCATGGAGCTATCCCTTTGTTCTTCCTTGATTATTTTGCTGCAGGCCAGCTTGTTCCCAAGCATCTTGAGGGTATAATCAAAGGAATGACTTTGGCTTGTGTTTCCAACAGCACAGTCCTCATCGGAGGTGAGACTGCTGAGCTTCCTGGATTATACAAAACAGGAGATTTTGACTTGGCAGGGACCATTATAGGTGTTGTTGAGAAAGATAAGATCATCAACGGCCAGAAGATTGTTCCCGGAGATGTTGCTATAGGTTTGGCAAGCAACGGTTTGCATACTAACGGCTATAGCCTTGCGATAAAAGTGCTTCTTGAGAATTCAAAGTACTCTCTAAACGACTCTATTCCTGAGCTTAAGTGCACTTTGAAGGAAGCTCTTTTGAAGACTCATACTTCTTATCTTAAGCCTGTCAAAGCCCTTCTGAAAAAATTCAGCATAAAAGGTATGGCTCACATAACTGGAGGGGGCTTGAAGGATAATATTGTGCGCATCCTTCCGAGGAATTGTTCTGTTGAGATCAACAAGAATGCTTGGGAGATTCCTCCCTTGTTCAAGCTGATACAATCTAAAGGAAATATTGCTGAGGATGAGATGTTCCATGCTTTCAACATGGGTGTTGGCTTTGTCATATTTGTGCCTCGTTCTCAGGCTGATGCTGTCATGCAGAGGATCGAGGACTTTAACATAGAGGCGTTCAAGCTTGGAGAGGTTGTTCTTGGCGAGAATAAGATCATGTTCAAGCAAGGCAGTTTCTTAAAGAGATTGTTTGCCAAGAAAGAAGCACCTCAAGTTGAGCCTGCTCCTGTTTCAAAGGCAGCTGTTCCGATAGACAGTTCGATGCTTGCATCCAATATAGATAATGCTCTTGAGAGCACTGACTTTCCGAATTTAGGAAGCTTATACAAAGGTAAAGTTAGGGATGTTTATACTAAAGGAAATAAGATGACTATAATTACTACTGACAGGATCTCTGCTTTTGACCGTGTTTTAGGGACAATTCCTTTTAAGGGCCAGATGCTTAACCAGCTTGCTGTGTTCTGGTTTGACAAGACTAAAGATATTGTCCAGAATCACCTGATATCCTGCCCTGATCCTAATGTCAGTATCGCAAAGGTCTGCAAGCCTTATCCTGTTGAGATGGTTGTGCGCCAGTTCATCACTGGATCTTTATGGCGTGATTATGATAAGGGCAACCGTAGCATGTATGGATTGGAGTTTCCCGAGGATCTTAACAAGTATGATAAGTTTGAGGAGCCTATTCTTACTCCTACAACTAAAGAGAGTGAAGGCCATGATCTCCCCATATCGCATGATGAGATTATTGAGAAAGGCCTTATCTCAAAAGAGCGTTTGGAAGAGATCGAGGATGTTGCGCTCAGGCTTTTTGAGCGCGGCTGCGAGGTCGCTGCAAAGCAGGGGTTGGTGCTTGTCGATACAAAGTATGAGTTCGGCCAGGACGAAAACGGCAATCTTGTATTGATAGACGAGATACATACTCCTGATTCCAGCAGGTATTGGTATGCTGAAAGCTTGGAGAATATCGATGAAGGGAAGGATCCTGTTGAGTTAAACAAAGAATATCTCAGGCAGTGGCTTCTTGAGCGCGGTTTCAGCGGCGATGGTGAAGCTCCTGTTTTGACTCCCGAAGTGAAGATAACCGCTGCACTTCGTTATGCTGAGACTTTTGAGAAGCTTACTGGAAAAAAGGTTATGGTTACAGGTGAAGACATACTAAAGCGTATCGAGGCTAATCTAAGATGAGCAGATTCAACTGCATCTCTCCGTTGGATTTCAGGTATTCTCCTTCAGACGAGGAATTAAAGAAGTATTTCTCTGAATCTGCTTCTATCCATTATCAGCTAAAGGTTGAAGCAGCCCTGTCAAGAGTTCTTGCAAAAAGGGGAATATGCCCTAAGGCTTCTGCTGCTGAGATCGAGCTTGCATGCCAGAAAGTTCTCCCTGAAGAGGTTGTTGAAGAAGAAAAGAAGACAAAGCATAATATCCGCGCTTTGGTAAACTGCATAAGAAAGAATGTTTCAGATGCTTCAAAGCCTTATATCCATTTTACTACTACATCTCATGATATCATCTGCACTGCTGAAGCAGCAAGATTAAAAGAAGCTGCTTTGGAAGTTCTTGTTCCTGAGCTTAAGGATCTTCTGAAGATACTTATCGATCTCTCATTAAGAGAGAGATCAACTTTGCAGATAGGAAGGACTCATGGCCAGCATGCTGAGCCTATAACTTTTGGCTTTGCCCTTGCTGAATATGTTGCAAGGCTTGGCGGAAGGATAGCCTCAATACAGCGTACAGCAGAAAACTTAAGAGGAAAGATAGCAGGTGCTGTAGGAGCGTACAATGCTTCTTCATTGTTCTTTTCAGATCCTGAAGAGTTCGAGAAAGAAGTGCTCGCAGAGCTTAACCTCAAGCCGGGCCATCATTCAACTCAAGTTGTTGAGCCTGAGTATATGGTTGACTTCATGAATGCGTTGACCTCAACTTTTGGTGTTTTTGCTAATCTTGCTGATGACATGCGCAATCTTCAGCGTTCTGAGATCGCTGAGGTAGCAGAAGCTTTTGGCTCAGCCCAAGTTGGAAGCTCTACTATGCCTCATAAGCGCAATCCTTGGCATTTTGAGAATGTCAAGTCTTTCTTCAAGGAGTTTATGCCGAGGATGATCACTGTCTATCTTGACCAGATATCTGAGCATCAGCGTGATCTTACTAATTCAGCTTCTTCAAGGTTTAATATCGAGATTATCGCTGCGTTGTTGTTCTCAACAAGAAGATTAAGCAAGTATATGGGTAGTTTGATTGTTGATAAAGACAGCCTGTCCAAAAATTTCAGTAAGAATAAGGATTTCATCACTGCTGAGCCGCTTTACATATTGTTGGCTTTCCATAACCATCCTGATGCGCATGAGTATGTTAAGCAGCTTACTTTGGAAGCTCAGCGCCAGAAGATCTCTTTCACCCAGCTTGCTGTGAATGATCCTAAGCTTCAGCCTTATCTTGCTAAGTTCACGCCCCAGCAAAAAGATATTTTGAAGAATCCTGAAAAGTATGTCGGCATAGCAGAAAATAAAACACAAAAGATATGCAATTTCTGGAGCAAGGAGCTTCTTTCTTAGAAGCCCAATAGGTTAAGCCTGTATAAAGCAAATCCCAGCCATAATATTATCACCAGGTAATACGCTCCAAAAAATCCGTTCAGCGGAAAATATTTTGACGTCCAGTGCGTCAGCCTATCGTGCCATTTTTCTTTTGTCCAGATCATCACATTATATGTCAAACAATCCAGTAAGAACAGGTACCATATGATCCCTTCAAATGCTATCATCATGTTCACCTCTTTTCCAGATCTATATTTTGATAGTATTTAATCATTACGCTGTTCATTTAAAAACAATCTCAGTTTGCTTTCTAAAAGTTTATATAGGAATAATTCCATAATTGCTGCTTAGGGGGAGTTGATCATCAACTGATAAAGGTGGTAGCATGAGCACTGTCAAGTCTGGCACTCCTATAGATTTTGAGGAGCTTTCTGATGTAGTCAACCAGTTCCTTCTAGTCAACAATTCTCATGGGATTCCTCATTCCCAGCTTGCTGAGTTTCTTAATTTTAGGGATGATATGTTTATCAGCACTCCCTATGTTGTATTTGATGCAGGTGTTGTTTCATATGGAGGCATACATCCTGAAGTGCTTGACCCTCTTGTCGACTATCTGAAGGAGGAGCTGTCTAAGCCTACTGGAAAGCAAGCTCATGATGATGAGCCTATCCATCTCCCTCTGATGATTGATGAGAAGAATGTTTATGCTATCGCTATCTGGAATCCTAGGTATCCTTCTAAAGTTTTTGTTGTCGGCACAAATCTTCCTGAGCTTGGCAATTTCACAAGAAGGATCCTGACCGATACTGCTTTGTTCGGGACTGCTGAAGCAAAGGCATATGAAGATCTTCTAAATGATCATGAGCCTCCAGGCTGGGATGATTAGCTGCACACTTCATCTAGTCTGTCAGATTCAATAGCTTGCTTTATCTCCATGGCTATCCTTTCGCCGTATGATATTGAATCTCCGTAAAGATATCCTGAATATGGAGTGAACAGTGTTCCTGGGCTTCCTGGAATTCTCAAAGAAAGGTCAAATATGACTATCTCTTCTTTTCCTTTTTCAGAAACGACAGCTCCTTGCAGCGCAAACGGCCCTATTATTCCGTTAGGAGCGTCAAATTCTGCGCATTCCTGCTTGCAGACTCCAACAAATTTTTCTCCTTCACGCATGGCTTTCTCTATTATGCTCTCTTTGATAGTGCATGTGATGTGCCCGTTCTCGACAAGAGTGGGCTTTACGCTTTTCAATACTTCAAGCTGTTCGTTTGCAGGCAGCCTTAGTATTCCGTCAAGGTTTGTCTGCCTTCTCATGTCTGTTCCTACAAATTCTAATTGCCCATTCAACACTGAATAGAAGAAGTTGAAATTCACTTGCGCTCCTAATGCAAACTCCTCTATCACAGCATTTGCTAAGCTTTCCTGTGTTATCATGCCTTTGTCGATAAGCTCTTTTGATTTCGCCAGATAATCCTCATATGTGTTTGCATAGAAGAATGCTCGTTCATAGCCCCTTATCGACTCATTTACTTTCACGATCACTAATTTGTCTATATCTTTAGGGTCAGATACTATCTTTGGATATCTTATCCCTGCTTTTTCCATAAGATAGTACTGGTTTTTCTCTACATCCCGTTCTTCTAATTTGAGCATCCTGCGCGAACCGAACATCGGAACTTGAAATTCTTCTTCTACCTCTCTAAAATTACAATATACCCAGAAATATCTGTTGTGTATGAATATGCAGTTTAACTCCCTTAATTTCTCCTGCACTTCAGGCTTTACTATATCAGAAAATTTATCCACTAATATGATATAATCTACGCATCCTATCTCTTTTCCATTCACTGTTCTTGTCTTATAATATTCTGCATATGTCTTTTCTCTTCCTTTTTGGCACACGACAACTGTCTTGAATCCATGTTTCTTTGCTCCCCTGCACACATCTAATGCTGAATGCCCCCCTATGCTGCCTATCGTTATATTGTTCTTGTCATATTTTTCTAATATCTCTTTCACGTTCATTTTACCACTTCGTCCATCTTTCCTTGCTCGATCGATTTTCTTATGTCCATGGCTATCCTTCTTCCTGTGCTCATGTGCTTGTCATAGTTTATGTATGTGTATGGGCTTCCTCTTGTGTAGAAGTTTGTTCCTGCTACTATCCTTGCTGATATCTCAAACACATAGAAATCCTGGTCTGGAGTTATGACTCCTTCCAGGCAGAATGGCCCCCATAGTCCTGGAGGGCATACTTCTTTTGATATCTTTATGACTTCTTCTCCCATCTCTATGAATTTGTACAGCATGCTTTCTCTTACTACTACTGGGATGTTTCCCACAACAACATATGAAGGATCTACTCCTCCTAATGCTATCTGGTCTCGTGCTGATATCCTTCCTAATGAGTCTACATTGCTCTCATACCTTAAGTCAAAGCCCATTATCTCCAGCTTGTCGTTTATCTTGTCATAGAAGTAGTGCGCATATATCGGAACTCCTATGATATACTCTTGTATGACATATTTCTTGTCAGGATGGGGTTTTATCTTTTCATTGAAGTCTGCTTCTGAATTAGCTAAGAAGTATCCTTTTCCTCCCTGTGCTCCGTAGAACTTTACTATTACGCTTCTGTCTATGTCTTTTGAGCTC
>CAZGIN010000055.1:0-6913 GCA_964526585.1 uncultured Methanosarcinales archaeon | reverse complement strand
CCATGACTTTCGAAGGATCTATAGGTATGCTTACTAGTCCTGATTTTTCGTTGAATGAATAAGTTCCGCGATAAAGATGCCTTGATGATATCAGTATCGTATCTACTTCTAGGAATGGCTCTACATCAAGCTTATCTACTGCTCTTTCTATTCCCCATTCATCTCTTACTATAGCTTTTCTGACTATCTTCTCTGCAGGCATCCCCACTTTTTGCACTACATTCATGAAATTTCTTCCTTCAAATTCTTCTATCCTTTCTCCTAGCTTATTTTTGATCAAATCAGTCAGATAAGCTGCAACTCTTCTTGGTATTTCAGGAAATAATGCTGCTGTGTCGTCTCCTCCTATCTTTTTTGGGAATGCTTCGAACGGCACTCCGATATGGAACCCTTTGTTGCCTGAAAACTTCACTGATAGTGACTTTACTCCATGAAATTGTAATGCCTTAACCAATAGATCGCATGCTATCTTTGAATAGTCGATGAATGCGCAGTCTATATCTAATACTATGTCCCATCCTTTTCTTAGTTCATCCTGCTTTTTCCTGTTCATGCCTGTCTCTATCCTTAACGGATCGTTCCATAGCTCTTCAGAAAAATGGAAGCTTGTCACTCCCTGCTTTGCTAATTCTAAGACATCTCCTTCATTTAGCAGCACATCCGGCCTTTTCCCAAATCCCTTGTCTCCGTACTTCACTGCTACTTCTTTGCCTGCTGCTTCCCTTACCATCTCTCTCTGTATGTCTTTTCTTTTGTACAGGTTCAATCTTGAGCTTGCTGGTATAGGATCTGCCATATTATTTGCTAACCTTTCCCTATATTAATGTATTTCGGAACGATCAGGGGATCGCGATAGCAAGGTATCTATAAAGAAGATATCTTAGCCCTGTATTCTTTAATTTCTTTATCCGAAATATTTGAGGCTAGCTCGTCAAAATTTGAGATGAAGTTTTGCGCTTCTGTCAGCATATTCTTGACTTTGTTTTCTTGGTCTACTTTCATGTAATATTGGGCATCGATCCTTTTTTCTTTATGCTCTTCTATAATTTTAGTCTTTTCTGCTCCTAAAAGATATCCTACTGCTAAGATTGAACAGGAATGGTTCTCGCATTTCACGCCTATCGATTGAAGAAATGAATAAAGTGCATAGTACTCTGCGTAATAGATAGCGACAGTAGCCCACAGAAGGTCATTGTCTTCAAGGTCTTTTTTGGCCCGAAGCAATGAAGATTTAGCTTGCTCAAGATATGATCTTGAAAGCCTCTCGTTGGGTTCTGCTATTCTTAGGCCGTCTTTTATCCTGAAGCACCATTTAAGTTTCTTATTTTCCATAATGCCTCCACATTATGTTCACATAGAACGAATGGTTGTTCAGTATTATATGGTTCTCTTCTATCTCTTTTATCAGGCTTTCCTGCTTGTCGATCGCTTTCAGGAAAGTTTTTTCTGGCATATTCATCTGGTGAGGCTTGAAAGGCAGCAGGTGGAAAGGCAGTTCAGGTTCTTTATCTGATATTGTGAGGATATCCAGGTCAGAATCTTTGTCTGCTGTGGATTTCGCAAAGCTTCCGAACACGATTATCGGAGCAGTTATCATGATTGCTTTTAAGAACATCCTGAACTGAGGATATTCTTCTACAAAAGAATCTGTCCTATAGATTTCTGCTTGCTGCAGATACGATTTGGTCTTTATGTTATCGATGTTTAAAGAGAAGTATTTGTTTTTTCCTTCGGTCTTGCTCTTTAGGATCTTGGATTTTTCAAGGTTTGTCAGTGTATTCTGGCAGGTCTTTAGAGGGATTTTTGACAGCTTGCTTATCTCTCTCAGGTAGAATCTTGCTTTATAGTTACCTCTGAACAAGGATATTATTTCCAATTCATTGTTTCTATTTTGATACATATGTATCTAATTATATACAGTAATATTTAAATCTTTTGCTTTATCCTGGTGAGAATGGGTAATTTCATAATGTATCCGCCATCCACAAACCTTTTATATCCATCTCTTATTATCTTCTTATTCTGGTGATGCAAGATGATGAATCAGCTTAAGACTGTTTTACTATTAGGATTATTGACTGGGGTTCTTCTCTGGGTAGGCCATCTTATTGGGGGCATGGATGGATTAGTTATTGCATTGATCTTTGCCGTAGTCATGAATTTTGTGAGCGTTTTCTTCTCTGACAAGCTTGTCCTGGCTATGTACCGCGCTAAGGAAGTTGACACTTCCCATGAGGCTTATCATATCGTGAAGGATGTTGTCCATCTTGCCGGGCTTCCTATGCCTAAGGTTTTTGTTTATCAGAATGCTAACCCTAATGCTTTTGCTACTGGACGTTCTCCTAAGCATGCTGCTGTTGCTTTCAGCACTGGAATCTTGGATCTGTTAAACAAAGAAGAATTGAAAGGAGTTATAGCTCACGAGATCTCTCATGTTAAGAATCGTGATATTCTCATATCAGCTGTTGCTGCTACTATCGCTGGTGTTATCTCTATGGTTGCTTATATGGCTAGGTGGGGTGCTATCTTTGGCGGATTTGGCGGAAGAGACCGTAACAATAATGTTTTAGAGTTCCTTGTTTTGGCTATAGTGACTCCTATCATCGCTATGCTTATCCAGCTTGCTATCTCTCGTTCTAGAGAGTATCTTGCTGATGAGTCTGCTGCAAAGCTTTTGCATAATCCTAACAGGTTGGCTGATGCCCTTGAAAAGCTCAAGACCGGTGTAAGATCTCATCCTTTGAGGCCTAATAGCGCTACCCAGAGCACTGCTCATCTTTTCATCGCAAACCCTTTCACAGGTAATGGCCTGTTCAATTTGCTTTCAACCCATCCTCCTTTGGATGACCGTATCAAAAAGTTAAGAAATATGTCTGTTTAGGTGTTAACCTTATAGTAACAAAAACAGTAAACTTCTTAAATCACGCTCAAATTTTCTTTAACATGCCAACGTATAATGCTGATAACAGGGATACTTCCACTATCGATCAAGCAGTCAGGATAGCTGACCTTCCAAATTTGATAGGAGAAGGCGATGGAGGTATTGTAAGGATCCTTCTGTCTGAATCAGGCAGAGCCACGACTTTTGCCAGGTTAAAGCACGATCCTGCTAAAAGAGAGGATATTCTTTTTGCTTTGGGCCAGCCAGGTGAAGATGGCAATGTAGTATATTCTCCTGAAGAAGCCAGGGAAGTCATATCAAAACATATTGAAGATGACAGCGCATTATGCAATACAACTCTTCTTTATCTCAAGCATCCTGACATTCTGACTCCTTTTGATAGGGTGTATGTTGCTTTGCAGTTGCTTCCAGATGGAGGGTCTCTTGCGCAGCTTGGAGCTTGGACAGGCACATCAAAACAGATTTTGAGTAATCACCTCAGATTTTTGGGTCTGAGTTGGATGGTAAGTGCACGAAGAAGATCAACTACTGGTCGCATGCAGAGGATTCAGAGCCGTGATCATCCTTGTTTGGTGTATCTTAACCAAAGAGAGTTTTTTACTTTTGAATCAAATCTCCCTGCAAGGTATGTTAATGACTCTTCATCTCTTGGGCAAAAATATGATCCTGCTCTTAGGGATAGGATCGAAAAAGCAGTTGCAGGTAACCAAAGCTTATTGCATTTCTTAAGGCAGGATGAAGCCTTGGTTCATGCAGTCAGGGCATATCCAGGAGAATGTCCTAATAAGCCTGATCAGAAATCTTTCGAATTTTATTATGGAGTTCTCAAGATGCTGTTATGCGGAGCTGATAGGATAGATATTAGGGATACTTTTGATACTAATTCTGGGACAGTGCAGAATATAATTAATTATGCAGGTATAAAGGATTTAGTTCCTGAAAGGCAGAAGCAGAGACAGGAATTGCAGGCTGCATACAATAAAAGAATATTTTTTTCTCAAGGTTGAGTTTGTAACTTTGAAGTGATTCGCTTAAGTTCTTAAATTGTTCTTTTCTCCTTCTCTTATATGGGATACGGCAATGGTGATATGGAGGATTCTGCTTATGATTCTTCTTGTTGTCTTGAGATTCCAAAGATTTCTATTCCAAGAGATGTTTCTTCACTCCCGGAAGTTTATGTAAACAGGCCTGATGAGCTTGATCTTTCTTATGATCCTGATCTTAAATCCAGGATTGAGTCAGCTTTAGCAGAGGGTGAATGGGATATCTCTTTTTTTGATCAGGATGAGGTGCTTGCCCGTGCTGTCAAGGTTTCGAGTGCAGATCCTTCCTCTTTTGATGTAGCTTATAAGGTATTGTTCATGGCTTTTTGCGGCTTGACTGTTTCAGAGATTGAGAATACATATGGATCTCTTCCTCAAAGTGATATTCGTCAGATCCTGCATCATGCAGGGATTGAGAAGTCTTTGCATGGTATTTATTCTAGAAGAAGAGAGCATGAGATAAAGAAGTATAGGGCTATTTTTGATCCTCAGTAATCTCTGTCTATTATGTTTCTTATGTTTTCTGCGATCTTCTTTCCTACTCCTGGGACTTTTTCAAGTTCTTTTGTTTCTGCGTTCAGCACTTTTGATACGCTTCCGAACTCTTTTAGTAGTGTTTTTGCGTGTGTCGGCCCTACATTTGGGAGTGCAGATACTATGTACTCTTGTTGCTCTTTTATAGTTAAAGGTTTTTTGCTTCCGTGCAGGTTGAAGTCTTTTCCTGTCTCTTCCTGTTCTCTTTTTGCTATCAGATAAAGTAATGACGCTGTTTCAATATGATCCTTAGTCTGTAATATCGGTATTCCAAAGCTTACTGTTATTGTCGCAAGCATCCCTCTTATCGCGTTTGCGTGGATGTTTCTGATGGAGTAGATGCTGTCTGTCCCTTCTATTATCAGCAATGGCTTTTCGAAATTTCGTTTGAGCTCTTTTGCTTGCTCTAGCATGCGGCCGTCAATGATAGAATTGACAAAATCTTCAACTGTCTTGAACTCAACTCCTACTCTTGTGCTTAGTACATAGTCTGCGCTCTCTAATTTTTCCAGTTTTAATTGAACTCCTATGTTGCTTAGTTCCTTTATCACGCCTGCTCCTTTTTCTCTGTGGTCTGCGTATATCTTTACTTCACCTTCTTTTTCAGGTATGTATTTCTCAAGAGTCTCTGCTTTCTTTGTTATAACTTCTGTTAATTTTGTTTTCAGGCTGTTGAGTATCCTGTGCATCCTTTTTTCTTTATGGTGTGCTGTCCACCTGTATGCTTCGTCTCTTGTTCCTGTTGTCATCAGTATCTTCACAAAGCCTTCTGCTTGTCTTCCTGTTCTTCCTCTTCTTTGTATTGTTCTTATCGCTGAAGGCACTGGTTCGTAAAAGATAACTGAATCGACTTGGGGGATGTCCAATCCTTCTTCTCCTACTGATGTTGCGACCAGTGTGTTGAACACTCCTTCTCTGAACTCATCTATGACTTCTTTTTGTTTCTTCTGCGACAAACCTGTCTCTCCTTTTTTCATCTGTCCTACGAACAGTTTAGCATTAACTCCTGGAATCTTGTTCAGTTCTTCAACAACCTTCTGTGCATTATCTCTGTATTGGTTGAAGATCATGATCTTTGCTCCTTCATGAAGCTCGTCAGTTACAATTTCTTTTAGTTTCTCTAGCTTTGGGTGCTCTATGTTTGCTTCAGTCAATCTTTGTAGTTTTATGAGTGCTGTCCTGAAATACAGGTCTTTGACAATATTCTTTACTGCCTTGCTTTTTGGGTTGAACCCTTCTTTGTTTAGGTCTTGGAGATAGGTGTAGCATGAGTGTACGCTTTGCGATTCTAACAGCTCCAGAGCGTGTGACATTTTCATTATTTCTGCCAGCACTGATATTGCGTTCCATATCACAAAATCCTGTTCTCCTGATGCTGCCTGTCCTCTTAGCTGTGCTTGCAGTTTTAGCATGTCTGTCTTGCTTATGAAATCTAGATCTTTTCTATGTAATACGCCGTATTCTTTTAGTTTGGAGGCTCTGTCTTTTAGGAATAATTTCAAGTTCTTCTGCACGTCTTTGAGCGCTTCGTTCAGCTCTACTTTTTCCCATTTGATGTTCATGTCCTGTACATATGGCTTTACGTCTGGGTCTTCGTCGTTTCTTGCTTCTATGTCTTCTATGTATAGGTTTCCGCATATCTCGCTTATCTTTTCTAGGTCATCTCCAGGGGAAGCTGTCAATCCCAGTATTTTTGGATACCTTGCTTTCTTCATGTATTGTTTTGCCACAAATACATATGCATAGTCTCCTACTGCCCTGTGTGCTTCGTCTATGCCTAATAGTGATACTTCTTCCAGCTTGATCCTTCCTGATATGATGTCGTTTTCAACTCCCTGCGGTGTTGAGAATATTATCCTTGATGTCTTCCACATCTCTGCTCTTTTGTCTGGTTTCACATTTCCTGTAAACACAGCTACTTCTTCTTCAGGGAGGTCAAAGTTCTTCAGGAATACTGTCTTATATTGGTCTATCAGAGGCTTTGTAGGCCCTAAGAACATGATCTTGCTCTGCGGATATAATTTTAGTCTGTGCGCAGCCAACATCAGGAAGATGTTTGTTTTCCCCATACCTGTTGGAAGCACAACTAGAGTGTTCTTCTTAGAGCATGTATTGAATATCGTCTCCTGATACAATCTGGGAGTAAACTTGGGCGTCATTGCTTAAAGAATCCAATCAGCCTTTATTAATGGTGCGCGTGTCTGGCCAGTGAGGGTAGTGGGAAATTATTATTAAAATCAATACTCTACTTTAATTTCAGTTCCATCTCTAGAAACATGCACATAGTAGGCCGTTGTTTCTTTATCTACAGTGACTTTCTTACCATTCTCACAAGAAAAACCATTAAATACGTAATTTATATTTCCAGATCCGTCATCTTCAGGTCTCCATTCACCTGAGACTGCAGTATACCATCTATACCTAATAGAACCAG
>CAZGIN010000054.1:0-7144 GCA_964526585.1 uncultured Methanosarcinales archaeon | reverse complement strand
AACTTTGTCTGTACTCTCTTCGAAAAGCTCAGGGGATCGCGCTTCTCTATCAGGTCCATAGTGTGCAGATAGGGGGAGAGATCCTTTTTTATCTGAGTATATTCTTTTTGGCCCTTTTCAGTCAGCCTTAATTCACTGTTGGAATAGCTCACCAGCTTACATTTTTCCAGCAGCTCCAGATTCTTATATATGGCTCTCTCCCCCTTGTCTGCAAATTTCCCAGTAAGAACTATCTTGATAAAATCAACCTTCTTGATAGCGATATGCAGAGGATTGTTAACCCGCTTGCTGGCCTCCTCATACCAGTGGCCGAGGGCAAAGAGCATAAACCTGTTGACTTTTGAAAGGTTCATAACAGCATTATTGATTCTATCATTTAAGAACTTATTGGTTATTTAGTATTAACTGAACTTCCAACTCAATATATCCTGGGCAGGATATACTTCTATAAGGTTTGATTTTCCGCCTTTCTTAACCCTATAGCCTGATGTTACAACTATAAGATCCTTTGCATCAAACATCTTCTTTGCGTTCAAGGCCCTGACATGATCCTGGATGATATGATCAAGCTTCTTCTCAACACGGGGATCGAGCAACGGGATGACTCCCCAAGAAAGATTGAGCTGCCTATAGACATGCAAGTTAGGGGTAACGGCCACAATCGGAGTCTGAGGCTTGAACCTTGAGACATTACGGGGAGTGTAACCGCTCCTTGTAGGAGTAAGTATAACTTTAGCATTAAGGTTTCTTGCGCCGATGAAAGCAGCTTTTGCTATGAACTGCGCGATATTATCATCTTCCTCATCCTTGAGGAACCCTTTTACTTCTTTGTCATATTCCTCTGCGATCCTTGCCATCATCTTAACAGATTTCGCAGGATAAAGCCCTGCAGCAGACTCAGCAGAAAGCATGACTGCATCGGCTCCCTGAAGGATAGCGTTAGCAACATCACCGACTTCAGCCCTAGTAGGCTTAGGATTAGTTCGCATGCTCTCAAGCATCTGGGTTGCAACAATAACCGGCTTGCCAGCCATATTGCATTTCTTGATTATCTCTTTCTGCAATGAAGGGACACGCTCAAGCGCAACTTCAACACCTAAATCTCCTCTTGCAACCATGACAGCATCAGAGTGTTCTATGATCTCATCGATCTTATCAACAGCTTCCCAGTGCTCGACTTTAGATATGATCTTCATAGGGGAATTGTGCTTCTTAAGGAAATCTCTTAATTGCGTGATATCTTTTTTATTTCGTACAAAAGAAGCAGCGACGAAATCAAATCCAAGCCTTATGCCGAACAGGATATCTTTCTTATCTTTAGCAGACATGAAAGGGATCTTGACGCTATGGCCTCTTATCGACACAGATTTTTGTGAGCTCAGCAATCCGCCGTATCTTATCTTTGCTTTTGTGCCTTTCTTTGTCTGGGCTATAACCTCTAATTCAAGCATGCCGTCATCAAGGAGAAGAACATTGCCTTTCTTCAGATTTGAGAGATGCTTATACCTGATGGTTATCATCCTGGCATCACCTAAGATTTCCCTGTTTGTGAGAAGGATATCATCTCCAGGCATCAGGTGAAGGTTGTCTGCAACCTTTCCAGTCCTGATCTCAGGGCCTTTTGTGTCAAGCACTATAGGGATATTATCCTTAAGAGAACGGATATTTCGTACAGTCTTCTCGATCTGAGCATAATCAGCATGCGAGAAGTTGATCCTTGCAACATCCATGCCAGCATCGATCAGCTGAGCCAGTACTTCTCTGCTCCAAGAAGCAGGCCCGATAGTAGCGACAATCTTTGTTTTTCTCATAATCAATGCCCAGATCCTTGAGAAATATAAATGTATTGTATTATCCTGATCTTATAACCTGAAATATCTCCGATTTTATCATAAGTAATTTTGGATTTTGCCAAAAAAATAATATTAAGAGATGATCATTCTTTCTAAAAATGCACAATCTGAAACGCAAAGGTGGAACTTTCAAAGGACTTGCAGGAGAATGCATGTTTAAGTTAAGCAGAGGTAATGTATTGCTTACAAGATTTCATAGCAGGAAGAAAGAGCTTGAATGGATGTCTAAATACCTTACAAAAGAGCAAGCAGACTTTTTGTTCAGATATTGGTATTCTTTGGACGCTCTAAATATAGAAAAAGATGAAAAAGGAATGTACCTCTGTCATCTTTATGAGGTCAAGATGAGAAATGACACTTCCTGGAAGAAACTCTGTATAACCAAATCTTCATTCAGATTATATTTGGAGGCTATAAAACTGGGTTTTAAGATTAGCCAAGCAGAAGTAATACTATTCCATAACTGGAATTATGAGGTAGTCTTATCTAGGTTTGACCCGGGTAGCTATCACATAAGTGCTCGAAAGATTTATGATAATTAATCTAGTGATTGGGACTATATTCTAGAATAAAGAAATAGTCCCGCCCGGGTTCGAACCGGGGTCCTTCGGCCCAAAACCGAAGATGATTGGCCGCTACACTACGGGACTGTGTAGCTGTTAGAATATTCTAGAGCATTTATAAGCTTTTTTACTCGACTTTGTAAGTATTCAGAGACTCCTCTTCCATGAAGTGAAGCTCTGAAGGGATTATGACCAACTGAGGAAACTTAGAGAACTTCTGCTTTGCTATAATCTCAACCTTGCCGTACTTTATCTCAGGCTTCTCAGAGCCTAATGCAGCGCAACCTATGCACATAGCATCTTTCGGAACCTTATTCTTCATCAGGTATTCTAAAGCTTCACCTATTGTCATAAGCCTCTTGTTTTTCAGATCTAAGTCTAACAAGAAGATGGTGTGCATCTTGCATTCCTTATTCTGTTTCCAAATCTTGATAGGGCTTACAACGTGTTCGTTATGGAAGGGGATGCTTGCAGTCTTGCCGAACTTGTATACCTCTAATCCAGTTACCCCGACTGCTGTCAGGACAGAAGCTCCGTGTATGACATGCACTGGAATCTTCTTCTCATGAGCCCTTAACTTAAGATCTACATGAGTTGTTGCGCTGAATACATCACCTACAACAAGGAAAGCAGTATCAAACTCCTTAGCATCCTTTAGTATAGTATCTTCAGCATGCTTCTCAACAAGATCACGATTAGCAGGGATAAGCTTCTTACCATATAATTTCTCTAAAGCCTCAAACTTGCAGTTGAGCTGAGAAGTATAGTTCTCAAAGTAGACTTTCTTGCATTCTTTTACAGCTTGCAGCCCTCTTAAAGTTATATCATTCTCGTTATCTAAGCCAATGCCTATCATGTATAATGCCATAAGCCTATAAAATAACCTAAGTTTTAAAAACCTTTACTTCAAACAAGCGCTATGGGATCCTATTTTAAAGAAACTTTTGGATTTGCCAGAAAAAATCCAGGAAGATATCTCTTGCTTGTGCTGCTGGCATTCTTATTCATATCTTCAGCGATCGGGCTGGGGACTTATGCAGGATCAAAGATAATGCTTGGGCTGAAACAGATACAGGATATTGTTACGTTAAGCACTCCATTCATCGGTGAGCGGCTGAGCGACCCTTCAAGCCTGACGCCATTGCTGCAGCAGTATTCTACAATAATGGGGGTGTATCGAAGCCTCCAGAAGAACACTGTAATGTTATTTCTTGGAATGTTTCTGCTGTGGATGATATTAGGAGGGGTATCATATCATGTCTTGCTTAAGCCAAAGAAGCTGAAGAGATATATCCTAAGGTTTTTTTTGTACAGTGCAGGATATTATGCAGTTTTTATCATCATCACATATTTTATAATCAAACTGCTAGTTGGTGTCATAAAGCAATCATTGCACGGGATCGACCCGATAATGACTTTTTACCTGATATTATCTCTTGTGACCGGATATTTTGCTTTCATATCATTTTCTCTGCTGGATGAGGGCCATATCCTGAAAAAGACATTTTTTGTGGGATTGAAGAAGCCAATAATAGTAGTTTATCTTATAGGATTAGTTGGGACAGGGATATTGTGCATGCTTGGAATGCTGCTATACAAGATATATCCTTTGCTGATACTGATACCTCTTCTGCTTATGTTTTTCTTTGCTGCACTTGTGCAGATACTTTTGGCAGTCAAAACAAGACATTATGCTGAGAAACTAATCCGTTAGCCAGCTCATGGAATAACTCAAGAGCGTTCTTTCCGGATTTTAAGAGTTTTTGTACGAAATTCAAAGCTATATTGTGCAGGCCGTTCTTTGCAGGAGCATTTATTTTGATCGAGTTCTCTAGATTTGCAATATTATGCTCTTTTATAGACCTGATCCATGCTATGCTGAAAGCAAATGCTTTCGCTTCCTCATCTTTTGAGTTATGTAATTGTTCTGAAAGCACATGACCCAGCTCGTGGCCTACAGTGACCATAACCTTGTCTAAAGAACCCTGCTTAATGAAGACCTTAGGATGCTTAGGATGATGTATCGCAAACCCTTCAATATTCGGAGACCAAATCCCTCCATAATAATTATGGAGGCGCATCATGTCAGATTCAGAGCAGATGTTTATGAGGATGTTTTTTGGCAGATCTTTTCCTGTTGTGATCTTGAATGTCTCTATGATGTATCCATTTATCTGTGCAGCATCATTTATGAACTGCGTTAGAGGCCTGTCTTCATCGAGGAATATGTTAGGAGAGAAATATTCTCTTGTCTTGATCATCTTGTATAAAGAATTATCAGAATTGTCTTTAGACTTTGAAGAATAAGAAGCTTTTGGAGATATGAAGCTCTCAAGGCTGTTAGCTGAAGGCTCTGAGACAGACAGATTAATGCCATACTGCTTTGCTCCAGATGTGAATGAGCCTTGATAATCAGAGACAAGATTATCTAAAGAATACTTTGTGCTAGGGGAATAGCTTACTGTCCCTGAATAACAAGAGCTGCACTGATACATATCGATCACATCAAGACAGGAAAAGCATCTTTAGCTTATAAAGAAAAATGAAGTGAAAAAGGAAGGAGTGAGACAATTTAGTTATTATTCCTCTTGACTTGGCTTTTTGTACCAGTTTGCTCCTTTATATCTGGTATGGTCAGGCTTGTTCTTATTATTCTCATAGTAATCTGTAACTAAAGGAAGTATATCACTAGGATCATTGACATTTTCCATATTAACAAAATCCGAAGCTTTTATTTCTTCGACCAGGTCCTTTGCTTGATCCACACTTTTCACGTGGTGGCCGAAGCTTTTTCCCCTATATTCGTTTCTTTTTGAATTTCTTGCTTCTGTATGAATTCTGTTATGCAGATCATGATGGTAATCTTTGTTATACTGCCGGACTGCAGCCATAAGACGCTGTTTTGATATTCCAATATACTGTTCAACAAGTGACTCAATCTCATAAGGTTTTAGGGTTTCCTTATCTAAACCTTTTCTATGCTTAAACATTTCTTCTTCATAATGAGACCACATCTTATCTACAAACTTCTTTTGGGTCTCAAGATCAGTGAGTTTGTCGTATTTTATAGCGGAACCCTCTTTGACGTTTCCTTTCTCATCTTTCTCTTTTAAGACATCGTTCACTGCTTTCCAGTAAGCTTGAGAGTGATGCATCTCTAATTCATTAACTGTATCATCAATGCTTTCAAAATCTTCAAAAGTTTTCTTGACATGATCTTTTGTTTTAGCACTTGCCATATATTTCACCTTGTAATCTTAATAAATATCCAATTATGCTTCTCAATTATAAACTTTTGCCTGGATTTATCTATTTTGGGGGCTTAGTGGGTTTTGGGTTTCTGCCGGTCTGTGGAGAAGGAGACTCATGGGAATCTTCAGGGGCGGTCTGGTTTTGAGATGGAGCAGTCTGCGGAGAATGCATCCGATTCCGCATCTCCATAAGGTTATCAACATCTTCATAGAACTCATCCAGATTAACGCCCCACTCATCCAGTTTAGCTCTCAAGCCTTCCATGCCAGCCTGGGCGTATCTTCTTGAGTATTCAAAATCGTCAACTTTCCTTCTCAAAGTAGTGAGCTCAGAAGAGGCTTCATCCCTGAACTTATCAACTCCATCTAAGGTTTCATAAGTCCTTGCCCTCACTTCTTCAAACTCTTTTGAAGCATGAGTGATCCCATAATAAACCAAGCTTCCTAAGCCTATGACAACAGCAGCAGCTCCTACTAAGATGCCTCTAACCATCCTCTTCAACCCTTTGACATCTTTCTGAAGCTTATCTCTGGAAAGGATCTCGGTTTTAGAATAACGCGACTGCTTACGGTATTGTTTTCCTAAGTTATATGCTGTCTTGATGTCTTTGAGCAAAGCAGCGCTAAGATTATTATCAGCTAGAATGCCATCGATCATCTTAACTGTCTCTTCATCAGGCCTGCATGCTTTTGTCTCTTCTAAAATGCCTTTGAAAAGCCCGGCAATATCATCAGGGAAAGCATCTTCCTCAACTCCAGCTATGAAGCTCTTGTAGATCACAGCAATATACGGATTTTCTATGTTGGAATCAAAATAATCACTATGGCCTGTTGCGCTTTGCCTGCTGAAGCCCTGCTCAACAAGCATCTTACGAAAAGAGAACCTTCCTTCAAGAGAAATAACCTTCTGCTCCAGCTCGTCAGCAGTCTCTATAGCCTTAGAGCCAGAACAAAACCTATCGATGCCTTTATAGAGAGCCTTCAGCTTTGGAGACTCTAGCTGGGGATCATACCACAGCTTTTCATCTAGATAGGCTGTTTTTTGCATCAAGTATTCATTATTATGTTATAAGTTTATAAAATTTGTTAAAAATCAATAAGGTATTGTCACTTCTATCAGCTTTGGGTCTGCCATGAATCCTTCTCTTTTGATGTTGCCCATGATGTAGTAGGATTCTCTGTTTAGGATCTCGAACTTGTCTTCTATCTTTTCGAGGAATGCTTCCAGCTCTATAAGATTCCTGAACACTGCTTCAAACATGAAATCATAGCCGTTGTTTATCTTGTACAGGTTGTTGATGTTCTGGTGCTTTTCCAAATATTCCCTTAATTGTTCCTTGTCTTTCTTCGCTACCTTTAATATAACATTAGCTCTTGCATGGAATCCAAGCTCTTGGTAGTCTAACAAAGCGCTGTACTTTTCGATCAGCCCTCCTGCATTGCTCTTTATCCTGTCATGGATAGTGCTTATCGGAAA
>CAZGIN010000053.1:0-7212 GCA_964526585.1 uncultured Methanosarcinales archaeon | reverse complement strand
TACATCACTGTTATCCTTTTCTTGATGAGCTTTCCGCCTAATCTTCCTGCGCTGACATGGCACATTATTTCTGTGCCGTCTTTCTTCCTGCATGGGAAATCCTCTTCATGCACTTCATCTTTCTGAAGATAAGGATAGAACATTCTTCCTATCAGCTTATAGTCTTCTTTCGACCGGTATAATACATGGGTATCCTTTCCTGTCAGCTCTTCAGGCTTCCAGCCGAACACCCTCTCTACAGCAGGGTTCACGAAGAGTATCTTCCTTTCTTCCAGGCCGACTATCGCGTGAGGTATCGTGTTGAGCATGGCTTCCATCTGCTGGTTGATAGTCTCTCTTTCTGTTATGTCCCTTATAGTTCCTATAGCCTGTCCTACCTTTCCTTGCTTATCGAGTACAACATCACCCATCTCTTCTGCATAGAAATATGAGCCGTCTTTCTTCCTGAGCCTCAGCTTTGTCACGCCTGCATTTCCGCCAGCCATGGACTCTTTCAGTCCTTCCAATGCCTGTTTCCTGTCATCAGGGTGTATGAAGCTGAAGATGTCTTTCCCTATTATCTCTTCTTGAGTGTATCCGTACCTTTTCACGTTGGGCGTTATGAACAGTATCTTTCTCTTGAAGGGGTCATAGGAATATATTATGTCATGCACGTTGTGGATGAATGTCTTGTACCTATCTTCGCTCTTCTTTAATTCTTCTAATTTCTTGGACAAAGCTTCGTTCTGACCTGCAAGATCCTTCAACTCCTTATTGTCTTCTTTATTAAGGTGCTTCTTCCTATGTTTTTTTGCCAAAGTATGCTTATTACGCTTCATTTAGACCATTCCTTCTGCTTTTCATCTGAAAAGCCGATACATTTAGGAAGAGGCATGATTTAAGCGATAGTTCTCGAGATAGCACTGGTTTACCGTTTAGAAGTCTGTCACCCTTCATCATCCACCCCTTTTTAAGAATATCCAGTCTTTTTGTTTATAAACTTTTGGTTTAAAACAACAAAAAATAGAGAGAGAAATAGGATTTGTTCACTACTCTGAGCTAGTCATTCATTTAGCCAGCGCTTTTTTTATCCTTCTTATGAAATCTTCAGGCTGGAACGGCTTCTGTATGTAGTCTACCACATTCTTTTCCTGAAGAAGCTCTTTCTTGTTCTTGTGAGGAAACTCTACGACGCTGAAGTAGCAGATCTTCATCTTCTCTGCTTTTTTTATCTTCCTTATCTCTGCTATTATCTCTTTTGGAGTTGGCCCGGGCATCATGATGTCAAGCAATAATAAGTCGTATCTCTCTTTCTTCAGTTGTTTCAGGCATTCTGTTCCGTCTTTTACTGTATCGACTGAATATCCTTCTTTCTCAAGCATCATTTTTGTAACGTCCCTTGCGTCAGGCTCATCGTCACATATGATTATTCTTTTTGGTTTGTCTGCCATAGTTTCACTCCAGCATCTCTTTTATCTCCTTCTCCAAAATTTCATCCTTGAAAGGCTTTGCTAGGCATCTCACATTGGGGTCTATGAATTTCAGCTGCTTTGTTACATCGCCTAATACTGTTATGCACAATACTTTTAAATCTTTGAACTCAGGCTTCTGCTTCAGATATGTTAAGAATATGTCTCCAGTCTGCTTTGGAAGGATTATGTCCAGTATCATCAGGTGTATCTTGTCCTTCCCCAAGATCTTTTTTGCAGCTTCGGTATTTGATACTATCCGCAGGTTGTATTCTTTTGCCAATATCTTCTTGTAGAGATACTGCATGTCTGCATCATCCTCGACTATTAATATTGTTTTCTTCATTTTTGCCTCCGTGGAAATTTTAATATGAACTTTGTACCTTTTCCATAAGTTGATCTCAGTTCAAGCTCTGCTTTGTGCAGCTCTGCTATCTTCCTGCACATGGACAATCCTACGCCCGACCCTGTCATGCTTGAATCAAGCTGCACAAAAGGCTGGAATATCCTGTCCTGGTCTTGTTTTCTTATGCCTATTCCAGTATCTTCAACTGTTATCTCTGCGATATCCTTTAAGCATCTGAACTTTACCTCAACATAGCCTTTTTTTGTGAATTTGATAGCGTTCTCTATGAGGTTTTTTATCAAGGTCCTGAACAGTTCCTCGTTCGCTTCGATGATGCACTTTGATTTAGGCAGCCTTATCTCAAGGCCTTTCTTCTCTGCTTCCTGTATCTGCCCTGATGCAGCTTTCCTTATTATCTTTCCGCAGTCTATGTCCTGCTTCTTTATCTCTTTCAGGGACTGCAGCTTGCTCATCTCTATGAACGTATCTACTTGCTTCTTGAACCTGATCGAGTTTCTGCTTATTATGTTCAGGAGGGGGGTTATGGCCTTATCATCATATCGCTTCCTGCCCATCTCTGCCCTCATCATCTCTGTTGACATGGCTATGAGCGATACTGGAGTTTTCAGCTCGTGCGCTATATCCCTTATCAGGGTTGATTTCATCTCATCTGCTCTCTTCAGCTCCATGTATGCTTCTTTCAGATTCTCTTCTGCTGTTCTCTTCTCTGTTATGTCTATGAAGTTTCCTCTTACTTTTATGACCTTGCCGCCTTTTAATATGGGCTTGCCGATATTTCTCACCCATAGCATCTTCCCTTCTGCATTCTTGAATCTTAATTCAAGGTCATATGCTTTTCCTTCAGTGATGCATTCCTTGAAAGCGTTGAGGATCATAGGTCTGCCCTCTCCTGGAAAGAAGCTTGCGACTTTCTGAAGATCATTAGGGTCAAAATTCTTGTTTACTCCGTATATCTTATACACTTCATCAGTCCACATGGTTTTTTTGGCCAGGACATCATATTCCCATCCGCCAAGCCCTGCTATCATCTGGGTTTCATCTAGCAGGTTTTTGCTCTCTTTTATCTTTTCCTGCGCCTGGACTCTTTCTGTAAGATCCCTTATGTTGCACTGGACAACTGTCATGCCGTCTACAGGATAGACGTTGCTGACAAACTCGACAAATTTCTTTTCGCCTTTCTTTGTCTCCAGAGGAAGGTTCTCGTAACGTAAAAATTTCTTTTTCAGCAGCTTCTTGAAAGCGATCTTGTTCTTAAAGGCATCTTTCAGCGGGCTGATCTGCCAGATCTGTTTCCCTATCAGCTCATCCGGAGAATAGCCCAAGACATCTTGTATGTAAGGATTAGAGTCGATTATCCGGTAATTATCAACATCAAGGATCAGGATGCCCTCCTGAGCAGACTCAAACAGCCTCCTATACCTCAGCTCGTTCTCTTTTATCTTTTCCTGCGCCTGGACTCTTTCTGTAAGATCCCTTATGTTGCACTGGACAACTGTCATGCCGTCTACAGGATAGACGTTGCTGACAAACTCGACAAATTTCTTTTCGCCTTTCTTTGTCTCCAGAGGAAGGTTCTCGTAACGTAAAAATTTCTTTTTCAGCAGCTTCTTGAAAGCGATCTTGTTCTTAAAGGCATCTTTCAGCGGGCTGATCTGCCAGATCTGTTTCCCTATCAGCTCATCCGGAGAATAGCCCAAGACATCTTGTATGTAAGGATTAGAGTCGATTATCCGGTAATTATCAACATCAAGGATCAGGATGCCCTCCTGAGCAGACTCAAACAGCCTCCTATACCTCAGCTCGTTTAGCTTCAGCTTCTCTTCTGCTTTTGCCCTTTCTGAGATGTCTCTTATGTTGCATTGTATGACTTTTTTGCCGTTGAGGGCATATACGTTGCTGACAAACTCGACCTGGATTGTATCTCCTTTCTTTGTCTCCAGGGGAAGGTTCGCGTAGCGCACATATTTCTTCCTCAATAATTTTTTGAATTTCTGCTTGTTGTTTATGACATCCTTCAAAGGGCTGATCTGCCACACTTGTTTGCCTAACAGCTCTTTAGGAGAGTATCCCAGCAGGTCCTGGATGAAAGGGTTGGAATCAGTTATCTTGCCTGTGTCGACATCAAGTATCAATATTGCGTCCTGGGCAGATTCAAACAATCTTCTAAACTTCAGCTCGCTCGTTTTCATAATTTCCTGAGCCTTCACCCTTTCTGTTACGTCCTGTCCGGTAGAGAGCAGCCCCACCACTTTTCCTTTGCTGTCCTTGAGGGTCTTGTCATACCACTCGATAAGTATCTCTCTTCCGTCCTTTGTGACAATCGGGTTGATGTTTCCCTTTGTCTGTATGTTGGATATCGCTTTTTTGAACACTTTTCTGGTTTTTGCTGCCGATTCTTTCTGAAGGAAAGTGCTAAACCAGTCTTTCCCCTCAACTTCTTTTAATTTGTATCCTGATATCTTTTCCAGATAAGGGTTTATTTTTACTATACGCCCCTTAGTGTCCAGGACAAGCACCACTGTCTGCGCGGTGTTGACGAGGCTTTCAGAAAAATATTTCTCCTCTTCCATCACTTCTTCTGCATTCTTCATCTTTGTGATGTCAGAGACTATCACAAAATCATAGGTTATTTTCCCTTTATCGTCCTTTACTGCATTTCCTCTTACTAAAGCCGTCCTTGTCTCCCCTTCCCTGCCTTTGAACTCAAGCTCATACGGCTCGACATTCTTTCCTAAGAATCTTTTCGTTATGACCGCCTTTATCATGGATTTACTTTTTTTTGGGAATAATGGAAGGACTGCTATGTGCCTGCCTACAATGTTCTTTGTCTTATGTCCAGTCCATTCGTATGCACGCTCATTGACATTAAGCACAACTCCCTTATTGTCAAGCAGTATGAATACATCAGGAGATGATTCGAATATGGTCCTGAATTTTTGTTCGCTAGCCTTAAGCTCTCTTTCTTTCTGCACCCTTTCTGTCCTGTCCCTTATTATGGCAAGGACTCCGTCAAACTTCCCTTCAGCATATATGGGGGATAAGCTGGCTGCAAAATGATATGTCTTATTTTTGATCTTCAGCTCATAGTCATAAGTTGCTGTCTCTCCTTTTTTCGCCCTCCTGAAGGCCATCATGAACATCCTGTTTATCTTGCTCGGCATCATTTTTGAATGCTTCTCTCCTAAGAACTCTTCTGGTGTCTTGAAAAGCTTCATATGTGATGGAACATGGCAGTACCTGAACCTTTGGTCTTTGTCAAATATGAACAATAGGTCGTTGCTTTTCTTCAGCGCCTGCCTGAGCTCGGCTTCAGTTAATCTTCTCATCTTTATCTGCCTCTTTTTTTATGGGTATGGTCATGAGCATGATACAATATATGCCCTTCCTTGAACATCTTAGATAAAGGAACCTTAAGTTTTCCTCTGCGGTCGATCCTTCCCATCTTCAATAATTTCTCTCCGCGGGTATTATATCTGTACATCTTTCCGCATATAGGGCATCTTTGATTCTCAAGATTTTGGTTAAGCACATACTTTTCTTTCCCGAAGCCCATGCTTCTTGCATATCTCATCAGGAAGAATGCTGATATTCCATATACTATCAGGCCTGCTGTATAATATATCTGTGAATAGATCTCCTCGATCCCTCTCAAGGATCCAAAGCATATGTAGATCTCTGCTATCATAAACAAAGATGCCATGAACATGACTCCATACATTATCGAGCGCATCTTGGACTGCTTCAGCTTTATCTTATAATGCACTGCCATGAGTATGATAAGCAGCAAGGCGGCTATGTTCCAGACATTTGACCAGCATATCAAGGGCTCACCCCTAAATATCTGTCCAGTTTCAACAACACTCCTATGATCATCAGGTATGCTATCCCTGCCAGCATGTTCTTCATTATTAGGTGCTCTGTCCCGCCATAGTAAAAAGACAATACTGTCCTTGCTGCTATGAGCATTATCGCTATCATGCTGCCCCACACCAGTATCTTTAATCTCCCTTTTGCCTTTGCTGCGGTCTGGATCGTCCATACAAATATCAGCAAGAGCACTATTGCCAACAAGACTGATATCACGTTCTGGATAGTGATGATATCAACCATCCTTTATCACTTCTCCAAAGAATGGGATGATCCTCTCGATCATGCTCTTCTCTTTTTCTGATTCCATCACGAACATCACTATCTTAAGCCCATCAGGCGATGACTTCGCCGCTGTCGCTCCTGCAAACCTTTCTATCTCTTCTTCAGATGCATACACCAGAAGCAGGTTCAAAGGGTCTAGAATGATGAACTTTTCCCCGTCGATAGATTGCGAGAACTGTGACAATGCTATCCCCAGGTCAGTTAAGTCTCCTCTTGCAAGGTGCATAGCCTGCTCTTCTCTCTCTTCTTCCTTTTTTGAGATCATGTCTATAACATACAATCTCGATTTGTCCAATCCTAGCTTTTCGACATCTTTCAGTATCTTCGTATGCGGCTTTGAGAAGCTTGCATATAAGCCTGGGAAAAAATCTAGAAGCTTGAGGCTTTCGTCTATCTTCTGCCTTATGTCTTGCGGCTTTGCTATTATAAGTATGCTGTCTGCACCGTCTTTTATCTTATCCAACATCATATTTATTATCTTCGAGTCCTATCACCTACCCTTACTATCTCTGATGGCTCTTCCTCTTTTTCTTCATCGCCTGGTTCTGCTTCCTCCTTCTCTTCTTCAGCAGATGCTTCTGCTGTCTTCTCAGCTTCAGGCTCTTTTTCAGCTGTTTTCTCTGCTTTATCTACTCCTGGTTTTTGGAGTTTTTTAACCTTTGCAATATTTTTGGCTTTTTCCGCAGATTTCTCGGATTCGGGTGTTTCCTTGTCTTCTGCGCCTTTTCTTACCTTTATCAGCTTCTCTTCTTCAGCTTCTTTTGTTTCAGCAGGTTCTGCAGATTCAACTTCTGATTCTGGAACATAATCTCCCCTTTTCTCTTCTTCCAGCTCTCTTTTCACTTTATCTACTACTTTTTTGTCAAATGATATCTTGTATGATCTTAGAACGTGCGCTAATCCATGAAGCGTGTGCGCAAGCCTTCCGAACTCATCTTCAGTTTTTATCCCATGCGGATGCTCGTATGCCCCTAATGATAGTTTGCTCACATAGCTTATGAGCTGCTCTGCAGGCTTTGTTATATGTCTTCTTACGAGCAATATGACTGACACAACTACTAAAACAAGTATGACCAGTAATATCACCAGCAGCCTTCCTTGCAAAGCCCACAATCCTTTGTCTATCGCAGCTACTGTCTCTTCCTTATCTGATTCAATCACTCCTTTAAGATATGCCGAAGGCTCCTGCAGCTCTTCAAGATAGGTTATCGCACACACCACATAATTTTCTACTTTTGCGCAGTA
>CAZGIN010000052.1:0-7256 GCA_964526585.1 uncultured Methanosarcinales archaeon | reverse complement strand
AAGGCCTGAAGCTGTCTATGCATGTCCTAAGGTTGTCTTTTACATATCTGTCAAGCTGCTCTTCTATCGATTGTCCTGTTCCTATATAATATAGTCTTGGGGCTCCTACTGCATATGCGCATTCTGTGCAGTCGTTCTCTGATTTGAGGTAATACCAATAAGGGATTCTTGTCTTCTGGTCTCCTGGATTAACTGCATCGCTCTCTCCTAACGGAACTGATCTTGCTTCTGTCGGCTCTTTGAACTCAGGCTCAACATATATGTATCCTCCTTGCTCTCCAAGCTTGATAAGGCCTTCTTCTGCAACCTGCTGTATGCAGTTCTGTACATAGTTGTTTATGGGCTGCGCTTCAACCGGAACTTCTGCTATCTTCGGCGCTTGTCCTTCGATGCCTGTTGTCCTAGCTTTTAATACAAGAAATGATCCTGCTGCCAACAGCAACACTACTCCTATTATTATGAAGATGCTAGCTTGTCCCCTTTTCAAAATACTGCCTCTTTTTTTCAATAGGAAAGGTCTAAAAATTATAGTATATAAATGTTGCTTTTTAGATAGAGGAGAAATATAAATAAAAATGTTTTAAGAAAAAATATGCTTATTCTTTCTTTTCTTCAGCAGGAGCTTCTTTTGCTTCCTCTGCTGGAGCTTCTTTTGGAAGTTCTCCCTTTAGTACTTTGAGATTGATCTGGACAGTTCCGTCGTATACTTCATTTCCTGCTACTGTCTTTCTCTGCCTTTGGCCGTGTCTCTTCTCTTTAAGGCCTATTCCTTTTGTAGCTAAGATCTTTTTCTTCATCACTCCGGATACGTCTTTTCTCATCGGAAATCCTGAGCTGTCTGATCCGCCTGTTATCTCGCACTCAAATCCAGGCATTCCGAACTCTTCTCCTTTTACTTTGTCTCCTACTTTCTTTCCCATGAAATATGATGCTTCTGCATCTTTTACTTCCTTCTGGAAGCATTTTCCATCTTTTGTTCCTAATACCAGTTTAAAGTCTGCCATTTTACAAGTCTCCCCGAGCTGCTCTTATTGGCAACTCAGCCAGAACATCAGATGATAATGCCTTTCCCTTTATAAATATAGCACATAAGATTTAAATATTAGTTATGCATTATAATGCATTATGCCGAGGCCGTTCAAGATAAAACATATAGGTTTTGAGCCTGATGTAACCTATTTCAAGCCTGCAGGAATTCCTGTCAAGCAGCTTGAGAAGGTCGAGCTGTCTATGGAGGAGCTTGAGTGCATCAGGCTTTCAGACATAGAAAACTTATCACAGGCAGATGCTGCATCAAGGATGCAGATTCACCAATCTACGTTCCAGCGGACTCTTGCAAGGGCAAGGTCAAAGGTTGCTGATGCTTTGGTGAACGGCAGGGCTATAATGATTCATGGCGGTAGCTTTTCATTTGACAAAAGTTTTAGGCGTGGCCGTGGATGGAGAAGAACCATAGGAGGTGGTTTTCATGCCAGCAAGAGATAAGACAGGTCCATTGGGTGAAGGCCCTATGACAGGCCGTGGTTTTGGATTTTGCGGAGGCGGAAGAGCCAGAGGTTTTGGAATGGGATTTAGAAGAGGTTTCAGGCGTGCTCCTGCAGCTGCTCAATACTCCAAAGAGGAAGAAAAAGCAGCTTTGAGGGAAGAGCTTGAACTGATCAAGAAGAGGCTTGAAGAGATTGGAGAATAAAGATTTTAAGGGTGCAGTGATCAAAGCGTTGAAGGCTCTCTGGAATGCATTTCCTGTTTTGGTAGGAGTTGCGCTTTTGGTCAGCCTTACTGCTGTTCTTATCCCCAAGTCAGCTGCAGCTTTCATCTTCAGGGGAAATATGCTTCTTGATGCTCTTGTCGGAGGCGTTCTTGGCAGCATCATGGCTGGTAATCCGATCACGAGCTATGTTCTTGGCGGCGAGCTTTTAGGGCAGGGTATCAGCTTGCTGGCAGTTACTTCATTCCTTGTTGCCTGGGTTACTGTAGGCATAGTCCAGCTTCCTGCTGAATCGATACTTCTTGGGAAAAGGTTTGCTGTTGCCCGTAACATCACTGCTTTCATATTTTCTATGATAGTGGCTGTCATGACTGTTGTAGGGGTGAGCCTGTTATGACTTCCGAAAAAAGCTATGCTGGATGGTATTTTCTTGGTATCGTTGTTCTTATCTACCTAGTTGCTGCAGTATTTTCCTCTTCGAGCATCTTGCCTGCTCTGAAGTTTTTTTCAGGGATCATAGTAAAGATAGTTCCTGCATTCGTGCTTGTTTTTGTCTTGATGGCTCTTACTAATCATTTCATAGATCCAAAGGTTCTTGTAAGGTATATGGGGCATGGATCTGGCATAAAGGGCTGGATCATAGCGGTTTTTGCAGGCATCATATCTACAGGGCCTATATACTTATGGTATCCCTTGTTGAATGATCTGCAGAAGCATGGAGTACGAGACGGCCTGATCGCCGCATTTCTGTATAACAGGGCTGTCAAGATTCCTTTGCTTCCGGTCATGATATTGTATTTTGGCCTGGCATACACGATCATATTGACAGTAGTGATGATCATAGCATCTGTTTTTCAAGGTTGGATAGTTGAGATGTTTATGGAGGTGAAAAGATGAAGATAGCTGTTGCTTCTGAGGGAAAAGAAGAAAGCTCTTCTGTTAGTGAAGTGAGCGGGCGGGCGCCTTATTATCTTATATTCGAGGATAAGAAGCTTGCTAAGGTGATGAAAAATCCTTTTGCTGTCGGCGGAGGAGGAGCTGGCTTTGGCGTTGTCCAGATGCTTCATAATGAAGGGGTCGGTCTTGTTATAAGCGGAAAGTTTGGGCCTAATATGGTATCTGCTTTTAAGGAAAAGAATATAAAGTTCCTCGAAGTTGAAGGCTCCATAGTCTCAGATGCTGTCAACATGGCATTGTCTGAAAAAGATTAGGAGAGAAGAAAAGATGAGGATTTTGATCGCTGTTGATGATAACTCTGGATTCGATTCACGATTGAGCTCGCATTTTGGACATTGTCCTTTTTTTGCGGTGTATGATACTGTTTCAGGAGAGCTTAAGATGGCAGAAAATACTTTAGACCATTCTGATCCAAGCTCAACTCCTGTCGATCAGGTGATGATATTTAAGCCTGATATGGTCGTTTCGTTAGGCATGGGCAGGCGTGCTCTTGCTCTTTTTGCTGATAAGGGGGTTAAGGTCAAGACCGGAAATTTTAAAACTGTACAGGAAGTTGTGGATGATTTGAAAAGCCTTGTTGATATGGATAAAGGCTGTGAAGGGTAAGGTGAAAGGATGAAAAGAGGATTGTCTTTGAGGATATCTTTGATCGTGCTTGCAGCTCTTTTGTTTGTTAATTTTGCTTATGCAGAAGAATGCTCTGATGTTGTAGATATACATGCATTTGTAGGTACAGGATGCCCTTTCTGCGCTGCATTTGAGGAATTTATGGATGGCTATATTCAGGATCATCCTAACGTGCATCTTCATCTTTATGATGTGAGACAAACGCAAGAAGCAAGAGATATGTACTTCAAGTTTGCAGATGCGTATAATGCAGACAGCCAGCACATCCCTATGATCTATATAGGAAATAAGGTTTTTGTCGGCTGGAGCGAATCTATCAAGGACGATGCTGTTTCACAGATAGAATCCTGCACTTTGTCTCCCTGCATAAATCCTCTTGAGAAAGCCGACAGTACTGTGATATCTAACGGCAACAAGGTTCCTGTTGATCCTGATAAAGGGTTAAAGGATTCTATCACTGTAGGAGCTGTTCTTGGCGCTGCTGCTGTTGACGCGATCAATCCTTGCGCTTTTGCGGTTCTCATAATATTGATGTCTACTATTCTTGCTACAGGCAACAGGAAGAGGGCATTGTTTGCAGGCCTTGCGTTCACATTATCCATATACATATCTTATTTCCTTATGGGATTAGGATTGTACAGCGCTATCGCTGCTTCTGGATTGACGCATGTTTTCTTTGCAGTTGTCGCTGTCCTTGCTATTGTTGTGGGATTGTTCAACCTTAAGGATTATTTTTGGTATGGAAAGTGGTTCATAATGGAAGTTCCATTGACATGGCGTCCAAAGATGAAAGCCTTGCTGAGAAGCGTAACTTCTGTTCCCGGAGCTTTCTTTATGGGGTTTGTAGTCAGCTTGTTCCTTCTTCCGTGCACTTCAGGGCCTTACATAGTCATCCTTGGATTGCTGGCAAAAGCTGCTTCAAGGAATTATGCGATGCTGCTGCTGCTGGTATACAACTTTGTGTTCGTCATACCTATGCTTGCTATCACAGGTGCTATCTACTTCGGCTTCACCACTACTGAAAGTGCAGAGAGATGGCGTTCAAGACGCCTTAAGGTCCTTCATCTTATATCAGGCCTGATAGTCCTTCTTTTAGGAGTAGGGATGCTTCTGGCATTATGGTTTGGCTGGATGTGATCGCATCCTCTTTAGGTTTTTTTAGATAGGTTTTTATACTGCCTATTTTTTGGACCGTTTAATTGTTAGGCTTACCTAACTTTTGTGTGTCCATATGAAGCTTTCAAAAGGTTTTGAGGATTATCTGGAGGCGATATACCTGCTTAAGGAAAGCTCAGGTATCGTCAAGATCAGGGATATAGCTTTGCATCTAGGCATCAGGTTGTCCAGCGTAACTGAGATGATGAAGAGGCTTGCGAAAGGCGGCTTTGTGAAGTATGAGAGATATAAGCCTGTTGCCTTGACTAAAAAAGGAGAGGCTGTAGCAAAAAAGGTCTCTGCCGACCATATGCTCTTGACTGAGTTCTTTGTCTCGTTGGGTGTTGACAGGAAGACTGCTTCAAAGGATGCTTGCCTTGCTGAGCATATCTTAAGCAAGAGAACTTTGGATAAGATCAAAAGATTTGTGGGGAGGAGTGGTTGATATGGAATTGTCGCTTCTTGATATTAAGGCAAAGGCCAGCGCTAGGATCATAAGGCTTGACGGAGGTTCTGAATTTCAGAGAAAGCTTATGTCTCTTAATATCAGGCCTGGCAAGATAGTGAAAAAGATATCTTCCCAGCCGTTGGGAGGCCCTATAGTTGTCGGGATCGGAAACACAAAGGTTACGTTAGGAAGGAGCATGGCTTCTAGGATCATAGTGGAGGAATGTTCATGAAGATCCTGCTTATGGGGAATCCTAATGTAGGTAAAAGCGCATTCTTTTCAAGGCTGACTGGAGTAAATGTTGTCGTCTCAAACTATTCAGGGACTACTGTTGAGTTTAAGAAAGGGAAGATGAAGTTTGGCAGGAAGATCGCTGAGCTGATAGATGTTCCTGGAACCTATAATCTTGATCCTGCCTGTAAGGCAGAAGAGGTTGCTGTCGGGATGCTTGGTGAAGGAGATATTGTCATCAACGTTGTAGATGCCACTAATCTTGAGCGCAACCTTTTCCTTACGTTCCAGCTTTTGGAGAAGAGGATCCCTATGGTAGTCGCGCTTAATATGTGGGATGAGGCTAATCATAAGGGCATTGGCATTGATGTAAAGAAGCTTGAATCTCTTCTTGGAGTCCCTGTTGTGCCTACTGTTGCTGCTTCTGGCCAAGGCATCAAAGATGTGGTTTCAAGGCTGAAAGGAGCAAAGGCAGGTTCTTGTAGGTATGATGACGATCAGAGATGGTCTAGGATAGGGGAAGTTGTCGGGTCTGTTCAGTCTATCAGTGATAAGCAGCATTCTTTTTTTGAGCGTCTTGAAGATCTGAGCATAATGCCCTTGACAGGTATCCCTATCGCTGTTGCTGTCTTGTTCTTTGTGTTTTTTGTTGTACGCATAGTCGGCGAGTCTTTGGTCGGTTTTGTCTTTGAGCCCTTGTTTGATCTGTTCATCCCGTCATTGATGCATCTGAGTGATGCTCTAGGCAGCGGTTTTTTGCATGACATGCTGATAGGCGCATTGGTAGAAGGACAGATAGATTTTGTGCAGTCTATGGGGCTTCTTACTACAGGATTGTATGTTCCTATCGCTATGGTCTTGCCTTATGTGTTCGCGTTTTATCTTGTGCTTGGCTTTCTTGAGGACAGCGGTTATCTTCCAAGGCTTGCTACCCTTGTAGATAATGTTATGCACAAGTTTGGGATGCACGGCTTGGCGATCATCCCTACTATGCTTGGCTTCGGCTGTAATGTTCCGGGTGCGTTGTCTGTCAGGATCCTTGAGACTAGGCGCCAGAGGTTTATCGCTGCTACATGCATGGCTATCGCTGTTCCTTGCATGGCCCAGATCGCTATGATGTACGGCTTGCTCGGAAGCTATGGTGTCAAAGGCTTGGGTGCTGTAGCGATCACTTTGTTTGTGGTGTGGGTGGTTGTCGGTTTTATCCTTAACAGGCTGAAGAAAGGCATCACGCCCGAAACTTTTTTGGAGATCCCTCCTTACAGGATACCCAGGCTTCATGCTTTGTCTAAGAAGCTGTGGATGAGGATAAAGTACTTTTTGGCTGAGGCTGTCCCTTTTGTGTTGTTAGGAGTATTGTTTGTGAACCTTTTGTATGTCTTGGGCATTATCGATATTATCAGCATGATCGCTTCTCCTGTTGTTGTCGGTATTTTAGGGCTGCCTAAGGAAGCTGCTGCATCGTTGGTTGTGGGATTCTTGAGGAAGGATGTTGCTGTCGGGATGCTTCTCCCTCTGGGGCTGACTTTGAAGCAGCTGATAATCGCAGGTGTAGTGCTTACAATGTATTTTCCATGTGTTGCGGCTTTTGTAGTGCTGCTCAGGGAGTTAGGCTGGAAGGATATGATGATGTCCACTCTGATCATGATATCTTCTACTTTAGTTGTAGGCGGTATGCTTAATCTTATATTATGACTTTCAAAACAAAAGATTTATATATCTCAAGTTATATCAATTGATATAATGACAAATCTGATTTTCAAAGACGTTCTTAGGTATCCTAGATTGGATACTATCCTGATGGTTGAGGATTTCATCAGGAAGCATGATGGGGAATTTATGAAGAAACATTTATGGGAATCTCTCCCAAGAAAGATGATGTATCAGACTTTTTGTGTTATAATCGATTATCTGTTGTATTCAAAGAAGATTTCTATAGATTCTGAAGGCAAGATAGGATGGATCAGTTATCCTGAACTTGCTAGGAAGTATCTTGCTAAACGCAATCTTGGGCGGAAATGATCTGTTTTTCTTGTTTGTTATTTCGGTTTTTCATGGGCAATGAATATTAATATGTTCATTTTATCATTGTATCATATGTCGAATTTACAACTCAATCACCCAAAAGTT
>CAZGIN010000051.1:2747-7411 GCA_964526585.1 uncultured Methanosarcinales archaeon | reverse complement strand
CCATCATATTTGGTCCTATAAACATGAACATTATCCCAAGAAGCATCATGAACAGTACTAGTCCAAATATGATCTTGTTTCTTAGTAATATCGCCAGCAGGTCTAGAGTATCTGACCATGCATTTCTTATCATCTGTCTCGCAAAATTGAACTGAGAATTATTTTGGGCCTTATAGGGGTAACTATCGGAAGCATACTGCATAGTGCCATCTAGGCGGTTGTATGGAGTGTGCTGAGTCATCTTCGGTTTCGTCCATATATATCACTCTTTATGATCTGCTGAAAACCAGCCCCCTTATATAGTCTGAAATGCGGTCTTTATTCTTAAATCTTTTGGTTTTCAAAGCATATTTTTAGCAGCATAACCTTTATAAACCCTTCCCCGTTCTCACGGAGTATGGCAAAGCTAAGAAAAGGTTGTGCATATCGGAATCTTAACCCTAGTGCTTACACTAGGATAAGCAAGTACAGGCATCTGTCTTTTGCTCGTGTCAGGCCTGCTTCTAAGATCGTAAAGTTCAATATGGGCGACATAAACAAGAAGTATGATTACAAGGTTTATGCTGTTTCAAAGGATGATTACCAGCTGAGGCATAATGCTATCGAGGCTGCTCGTCAGTCTGCTAACCGTCTTCTTGAGTCTAAAGCTGGAAAGAACATGTACTTCTTGCGAGTTAGGCCTTTCCCGCACCACATACTAAGGGAGAATCCTTTGGCTGCTGGAGCTGGAGCTGACCGTATGAGCACTGGTATGAAGCACTCATTTGGTAAGCCTATAGGCATTGCTGCGAGAGTAAGGAAAGGCCAGATTATTGTTGAGGTTCATGTTGAGAAGCAGCATCTTGATATCGCTAAGAAGGCTGTGTTGAGGTTCACTCACAAGATACCTTACGGTTGCTATATCAGATCTGAAGCTATCGCTTCAAACTGAATTTCTTAATTCTCTTATTAGGTTAGTTTGTGTTTTTCCGTACGATTCAGGCGTAGTCTGATATCGTACTTGATTGGGTTTCGAAAGGGGGAAGCCCTTCGTGCTAAATCAGATCTGAGGCTATTGCTTCAAACTGAATCTTATTTATTCTTCTTAGAATTTCTTACTTATCTCTTCATTAAGAATTTCAAAGATTCTTTATTATGTCTGATTTTGTGATCAGTCCAGTTATGTTTCCTTCTTCAGATACCAACACTAACGGAAACGCCTTTAGCAGGCTTGATATTATGCTTATCTGGGTGTTCTTTGATATTATTGGAGGTATGTCTCCCATTATATCCTTCACTTTCTCATATTTTCCGTCGATTAGGCTTTCGAGTATTATGGTTTCAGATATCATTCCTAAACAAGCATCTTTTTTTATCACTGGTATCTGGGATATTGCATGTTTTCTCATCAGCTTGATTGCTTCCTTTATCTGGGTCTCAGGCATTACAGATATCACTTGCTTCTGCATTATCTTTTCTGCTGCTATCTCTTTCTTCTGCGCTAATGCTTCGAGCGAATTGAATATCTTCTGGGCGTTTGAGTAGGTGGGATCGATCCTGCCTGCTTCTATCTTTGCTATAAGCGACTGGCTCACTCCTGATATCTTTGCCAGCTCTGTCTGCGTTAACCCATATTTTTTCCTTATCTGCTTTATCTCTTTCAGTTCATATGGCATATATTAGAATAATTGGCATCCCTTTTTATTCATTTCGGAATATAATCAAAATTTGCATTATTTTTGTTATGCTCTTCCCCCAAAACCTATAAATACCCTTGCCCTTATCTTATTTTTGTGGGGGTTATGGAAAAAGAAGTCGCTGTTACATATGAGACCTTGTTTGAGTTTCTTAGGTTGGAGAAGGGCAGGGAGCAGCTTCAGAAGCTTCCTGATTCTTTTTTTGAGGATGTTATAGAATATCTTAAGGAGAAGCAGCATATCCTTGACAGTTCTTCTAATAAGATGGATCTGTTCTCTTCTACCGAAAAGGATAAGGTTAAGGTCCAGATCGAGAATGTTCGCCGCATCCTGAAGGATTTCTATGAAAGGCGAGAGCGCAAGATAATCAATCTTGCTTTGGTAAAATCTAAAACCGGAAGTACTGCTATAGACACTTCTGCTATGCTTCCTGTTGAGAAGCAGATGTTCGATTCTTTGGTTGAGTTCTTAGACCGCTATAGGGATGGGATCCTGCTTAACCTGTTCCAGAACCGTTTTCCTGAGGTTGATGCTTCATTCTCTGGTGCACAGCCTGCTGAGGCGCTTCCTGATTCTCTTTTGTTGAGGTTCCTTAAGCCGGTCCCGCAATTTGTAGGAAAAGAGCTTGAATCCTATGGTCCTTTCGAGCCTGACGACGTAGCGAAAATCCCGCTTGACATTGCTAATCTTCTTATTGACAAGGGTCATGCTGAGAAGATGGAGTAGTCGTGCTACCGAGTGTTAGGAGGGTAGCCTTTCTTTTTTATGGGGCTTGAGCACGAAGTGCGAAACCCCAACGGGTTGTGTGAGGGCAGAGCCCTAACATGGAGTAGTCGTGCTACCGAGCGTTAGCGAGCGTAGTACAGGGGATCGAAGGGGCAAGGCCATTCGATTGACAAGGGTCATGCTGAGAAGATGGAGTGATTGTTTTTATCTTAATCCAATATCTTTATATATTCTGTCTAACCATATCTTTCAAAGAGGTGCTTCATGAAAAAGATCCTTATCCTTCCGGTCATGTTCATAATTCTAGCTGCTTGTGCTTTTGCTGCATATTTCCCTGTATCTAAAGATCTTATCATTTTGTCAGTTCCTATCCACGATGATCTTTATGCAGCTGGTGCAAAGGTTATAGTTAATGCTCCTGTGAAGGGGGATTTGATAGTTGCTGCAAGTGATATTGAGATCTCAGGCAATGTCTCTGATGATGTTATTGCTGCTGGCGGCTCTGTCTCTATCCTTGCTCCTGTTAAAGGGGACTTGCGTGTTGCTGGGGGCTCTATCTTGATCGAAAAGGATGTTTTTGAGGACGTTGTCGCTTCTGGAGGCGAGATAACTCTTTTGGGAAGCGTTGCTGGAGATGCTGTCCTGTCTGGAGGAGATATAAGGGTCAGCGGAAACATCGGAAGGAACTTGCAGGTCAATGGGGGGTCTGCTACCCTTGACGGTTTTATTCAGGGCAACTTGACTGCTTATGTCGGGAATCTTATTTTTGGGCCTGATGCTTATGTGAACGGCGACCTTATAATCACTTCAGAGTCTGATATCGATGTCAACCAGGATAAGGTTGGAGGAAACATAATAAGGAAGGACATTCCTCATGTTGATACTCCTTCATCTATTTTTGTGCTTGGCTTCTTTGCCAAGGCTTTTGGAGTTATAGGCCTTCTTATTGTCGGCCTTCTTCTGATATTTGTTTTTGATAAGGCAACTTCTCGTATCGTATCAACCCTTAAATCTCATCCTTGGAAGTGTTTGGGCTTTGGCTTGTTGGTCTTGATCGCCGTTCCTGCTCTTGCTATACTTCTGCTCCTTATGATTGTTACGATTCCTCTGAGCATCATCCTCATGGTGCTTTTTGTGATAGCTATCTATCTTTCCCAGATATTTGTTGCATACATTATGGGCTCTTTGATATTGTATCATTTCAAGAAGGCTTCGCATTATCTTATGTTTGTTGTAGGCATGATAGCTTATTCTTTGATAAAGTTCATCCCTGTATTTGGGGATTTCTTCAGTTTTTTCGCGATATGCTTCGGCTTGGGAGCCTTGACGATATCTCTCTTTCATTGGATCAAGCCTAAGAAGAAAGTTAAGAAGTGATTAAATAATCATAAGACTTAAAAAGAGGCTATTATTCATCCCAGATACAAGTAGCCATATGCGCAGGTGGTCTAATGGCTATGATTGCGGCCTTCCAAGCCGTCTATCCGGGTTCGAAATTAAAGCTACGCTTTAATCCTCAAAAAAGCGGAGCTTTTGCGAATGTCCCGGCCTGCGCATATCTTTCTTTAAACATATTTTTTCAGATATGTTCGTACGACTAAGCTTTGCTTACGTCGTACCAGGAGGGGTATCTATAGGGCAAGGCCCTTAGCGTTGGTTGGATAATGGCTATGATTGCGGCCTTCCAAGCCGTCTATCCGGGAAACGCCCTAGGGCTAGGCGTTCGGAACTTCGAATCCCGGCCTGCGCATAGCCCTTTTTATATTTCTAGGGTTGATAATTTTTGATGGATTTATTTAGCAAAACTTATATACTTTCAATTATCAGTATTTGTCAAAGAGGTGCTGAATGGAGTTATTGTTGTTTCTTGCATTTTTCTTTCTTGCTGTATTTATTGTAGGCAGGCTTGTTGAGAAGATCCGTATCCCTTGGATTTTCTCTGCTTTGCTTATAGGCCTTCTTCTCGCGATATATAATCCTTTTTCTGATGCCACTAATGGTGATTCTTTTGTTTTCATGGCTAATTTGGGCATGCTCTTTTTGCTGTTCATAATTGGTTTTGAGCTTAATCTCAAGGAGATCTTGAGCCAAGGCAGTTTTATCTTTACCTCGACTTTTTTTATAATCTTATCAGAGACAATAGTAGGGACTCTTCTTATCCATTATCTGTTCAATGCCTCTTGGCTTATCTCTGCTCTTGTCGGCACTTCTTTTGCCACTGTTGGCGAGACTATGCCCTTATCTGCAATTACGAGTAGGATC
>CAZGIN010000051.1:0-2737 GCA_964526585.1 uncultured Methanosarcinales archaeon | reverse complement strand
CTATCCTTGATGAGTTCAAGCTCGTAAAGACAAGGCTTGGCCAGACTATACTGGGCATCGGAGTATTGGATGATCTTGTTGAGGTTTTGACTATCATAGTCGCTTCTGTCATTATTGGAAGGACTGCTGGCTATGCTCATCTTAGCATATGGAGCAATCTGCTTATCCTGGCCGGATTATTTGCTCTTGCTTTTGTCTTCATCAAGTTTCATAAGGCTATAAGGTCTATTGAGTTTAAGGATAAGGATTCTATGTTCTTGTTTGTCCTTTTCTTTTTGTTTTTCTTTGTAGGGATCGGTATGTTTGTTGAATCTTCTGCATTAGGCGCGCTTCTTGCGGGGATTTCTTTGAGAAATATCCTGCCGAAGACCAATCTTGCTTTTATCGGCAGCCGTATTAGGACTGTTGCTTATGGATTTTTTGCTCCTATCTTCTTTTTGTGGGTTGGATTGAATACCCAGATTAGTTATCTCATCAGTTCGTTTTATCTTGTGTTGGTTATAGTTGCTGGAGCTGCGGCTGCTAAGATTTTCTCTTCTATGGTCATTTTCAGGAAGAAGTTTGGCGTTCGCGATTCAGTTGTTATTGGGGTCGGGCTTACTGTGAAGATGAGTACGAGCATTGTCATCATAAAGCTTTTGCACGATATGGGGCTTATAGGGGACAGTCTTTATTCTGTTTTGGTTGCTTCTACTATTGTGTTCACTCTGCTTGTGCCTATCCTTCTTCCGGTATTGATTAAGCTCAGGCCAGGGCCTGTCAATTCCTGAGCTCTTATGTTCTGTATTTATTTCCCGTTTTCTCCGAAACCTTAATATATCTTGGTTCAGATTTGGCTGTTATGGTTAAGGAAACTGTGCTTGTGTTCTGTGCGCACAACGACGATCAGATATTAGGTCCGGGTGGCTCTCTCATAAAGTATGCTAAGGAGGGCAAGGTAGTTAAGACTTATGTGTTCTCTTATGGTGAGACTTCTCATATGCATCTTAAGGAAGAGGTTGTCAAGCAGATGCGTGTCGAGGAAGTTTACGAATCAGACCGTATCATGGGGGGTTCTGGAGTTTTTTTCTTTGGCCTTAAGGTAGGCAAGTTCAGGCAGGGTTTTAAGGAAAAAGAGCTTGATAAGAAGGTTAAGGATATAATCAAGAAAGAGAAGCCTTCTAAGATCTTCACACATTCTCTTGATGATCCTCATCCTGATCACAGGGCTGTCTTCAGCCTCATAACTGGCATTCTTGATGCTATGAAGTTCAAAGGAGATGTGTATTGCTTCAATGTCTGGAATCCTGTAAATTTCAGAAGAAGGGATTCTCCTAAGCTTGTTGTAGATACTAGCGAGACTTTCAATACTAAGATTAAGGCTTTTTTAGCTCATAAATCTCAAAAGATGACTATAATATCTCTTTTATGGAGTGTCTATCTCCGTGATTGGTGGAACGGCTGGAGAAATAATTATAAGTTTGCTGAGGTTTTTTATAAGGTAAGATGAAAAAGCTGCTTATCTCAACTGATAGTTTTCTTCCCCGCTGGGATGGTGTATCTAGATTCTTGAATGATATAATTCCAAGGCTTGCTGAGGAGTATAAGATTATTGTTGTTGCTCCTAAATTCCATGGTGCTGCTCCACAGATGAAAGATATTGAGATCATCAGGGTTCCTATCATCAAGAAGGCCGTCTCTGACATATACTTTTCATGGCCTCCTTTCAAGTTGATAAAAAAGCTTGTCAAGGATTGTGATATTGTTTTCAACCAGACTTTGGGGCCTGTGGGCTTTTCTGCTATCAAGGCTGCTAAGAAGCTTGGCAAGCCTGTTGTCAGTTTTGTCCACAGCATCGAGTGGGAGCTTACTTCAAAAAGCTTGAAGCGGGGAAGGAGAATTGCGCATTTTTTCACCAAGAGATATGCTAAGATGCTGTATAATAATTGTTCTGAGCTTATCGTCCCTACTGAAGAGACTTCAAATATCCTGAACAGTGCAGGTATCCGTACTAAGAAGCAGGTTGTTAACTTGGGTATTAATATCGCGAAGTTCATGCCTCCTTTAGACAAGAAGCGCTCCAAAGAAGAGGTCAACATACCTTCCTCTAATGTCGTCATCGGCTTTTGCGGCTGGATTGAAAGGGAGAAAAGCTTGAAGACTTTGAAGTCTGCTTTCCTTAGGTTGAGAAAGCGTTTCGATAACATCACTTTGTTGATCGTAGGGGAAGGCCGTGCTTCTATGATGCACGAGCTTGAAGGCGACAATATCATCCTGGCCGGCAGCAAGGATGATGTGCTTCCTTATCTTCAGGCTATGGACATTTTTGTTCTTCCCAGCCTTACTGAAACCACTTCTCTTTCAACTCTTGAGGCCATGGCTTCAGGGCTTCCCATAATAGCGACTCCTGTCGGTTATGTCAAGGAATATATCCGGAGAGGCTATAATGGTTATCTGTTTCCCAAGAACAGCGTTGATGTGCTCGAGCAGCATCTTGCTGAGCTCATCTCTGATTCAGTATTGAGGGAGCGTTTTGGAAGAAATGCTAGAAAGTCTATCATCGCCAAGCACAGGTGGCATTTCACTGTCAAAGGCGTTAAAGAAGTTTTGAGGGAAGTTCTGGATTCTTCGGGTCGTGCTACCGAGCGTTAGCGAGTGTAGTACAGGGGATCAAAGGGGCAGGGCCCTTTGGGTGTCAAGGAGGTTTTGAGGGAAGTTCTGGATTCTTCGGGTCGTGCTACCGAGCGTTAGCGAGTGT
>CAZGIN010000050.1:4665-7484 GCA_964526585.1 uncultured Methanosarcinales archaeon | reverse complement strand
CATATTAGACGATCTTGCGCTTACGATATTGAGCAACTATACGTTCGAGTTCGACTTGCACTAGCAGAAAGAAGAAGGGGTGATAACTTATGCTTTCAATCATTCTATGAAATTCTCTACTTCAAGGGCTGAGTTTGAATATGCAGGAACAGGTTATGTAGACGCCTCCAGATTATATCTTGTCAAGTGCAACAACTATACTATAGGCACAAGAACCTGCCATTCAGGCTGGTATAATATAAGCTTCGCAAATAACTTGAGTGAGGATTTCCTATACGCTTCTGTTACAAGCTTCTCAGGTTTTGCTATCAGAGAATATCCTGGCCCAAGAAGATGGGATAACATAAGCTATCCTAAAGGGGTATATGAGCCATATTCAGCAAGCCTTCCTGGAACACATCTCCATACGTTCTTCATCAAGTTTGTAAATCTCAACGCATCCCAGGATGATGTCCTTTCATGCTTCATCGAAGAGTCTGATGGAAGGGTCATAACTGTCAGCCGCACTATCTCTGAGACGCAGCTTTATACTGAATATTCTCTTAACTATACTGTTACAGATTCTGACTCGATCGATAAGACCGTAAGATGGAACGTTCATAACTGCACTTTGTTCAATGACAGAAGCCTCATGAGGTATTCTAATTCATCAAGCTATGGAGACAGGCTGAACAAATCGATTCTTGTGCATCCCAACACTTGGACAAGGTTCTCAAGCTCTGATGACGATGCTTATCGTGCTGCCCAGTGCTTCCTTGGATTTCCCAAGAGGTATTTCTACAATAATTATTATTGCGATTATGTCGGTGATGTAGCTTTCGCTGTCTCCATGAGCTTGGGCATGGCTATGGAAGGATACTGCGATGATGGTATCGATGGAGACAGCAACGGAAACACTGACTGCTCAGACCGTTATTGCAGAGGCATCCCATATACATGTATATCTCACAGATATGCAGGAGATCCCTTTGAGGGAACTTGCTCTAACGGGATATGCTCTGAATCCAGGACTTTCGGAGTTCCTGCTAAGACTCTTACTTATTATTATACAAGATACATCAAGCCTGACGGAACTTTGAAAGTCAGGTTTGATGGAGGAAACTATTCAACTTCACAGCCTATACTATACAGCATAACAAATCTGGTCAACTTTACTGCTTACGGCAACTATTCTGATCCCAACACTGATTCCAACAGCCTGGACAGCATAAGCAGTTCTGCAACAAGTGTTGCTGCTGAGTCTGATTCCGGATTTACAGGAGATGTTGACATGGTCCTTGAGGTTAACCTTTCAGGTTATTCTTCAGGCTGGCATAACATATCATTGTATCTTATCCATCACGGCCAAGATCTGTTGATAACAGGGATTCCGATATATATAAGCAGCAGCGCCTCTTCCAACAGAGATGAAGGTGGATCAAGCTCTTATGCTCCTTCTCCTTGCGTGAACTCTGCTGATGAGGATCTTGATTATCTCATAAATTGTCTTGATCCTGACTGCGACGGAAAAGTTGGAGGGGCTGACTGTCAGGGCAATGATGCATTATGCCAGTATGGAAATGAATCCACTTGTTATGACTGCTTTGATAACGATAATAATGGGCATTATGACTGCGGTGATTCTGCATGCGATCTTCTGAGAGGCTCTTATACCGACGCATCCATCAAATGCCATTACAGCGGCGAGGGAAGATCAACTTATGATTCTTCTGCTTATACATGGATCTCAGCATGCGCTGACGGTTTCAATAACGATCAAGAAGGCAGCATCGACTGCTACGATACAACTTACTGCATGAATAGAGGCGGATCGAGCACAACTCTTCCCTGCCCTGCTTATGAGAACAATTCAAATTATTGGTGCCATGACAGCATCAATAATGACTATGATTCAAGATCTGATTGTGCAGATTATGATTGCAGAGGTGTTAATTATGCTAATTCAACTTATAACGCCACCTGCCCTGTTGATGAATCTTATGATAAGTTTGGGTCATACTCTCCTCTCCAATGCTTTGACCACACTGATAACGATCTTGATTCCCCTATAGAGAAATATTCTGGTTTGGGCTCCAATATCGACTGCTCTGACCCTGACTGCATCGGCGTTACGCATCCTGTGTTCAATGTCTCGTGTTATCCCCAGGAGTATAATTCTTCCTTGAATATTTCAGTAGCTATCTGTGTAAACCGTCTTGATGATGACGGTGACAACAGTTTAGGATGGCCTTCAGGAGGATTGGATTGTTCTGATCCTGATTGCAATAAGCAGTTTGACGGCTGCGGGCCTTGCCCTGCTTATGAGGATATGGCATGGGACAGCTGCGCTAACCGCTATGATGATGATACTGACAAGCCTTCTTCAAGCATCGACTGCGCTGATTCAGATTGTATCGGAGAGATCGGCTCAAAGACATCATCTCAGCTTTGTGCTGCTGCTGAGAATTCTGATTCATTGTGCTCTGACAGCTTTGATAATGATGCTGACAGAAAATCTGACTGCCTTGATCCTGGATGCGATGGATACAGCGTATGTGAATACAGCACAGAGACTACTTGTAATGATCAGGAGGATAATGACGCTGACGGGTATATTGACTGCGCGGATACTAACTGCTTCGGCCATTCAGGATGTGATGCAAAATCCTGGAATTCAACTTCATGCATCACGATTCCTGCTAATTCAAGCTGGAGCGCAGTAGGAGCTTCATCGATAAGCGTAAAGCATCTTTACAGGCACAAGGTCAACACTCCTTACAAGATATACATCAAAGGTACAGGAAACTATAAATCGCTCACTATTACTGTCGGAGATGCTA
>CAZGIN010000050.1:0-4655 GCA_964526585.1 uncultured Methanosarcinales archaeon | reverse complement strand
ATTCTGACAACTATTTTCCCTACAACGCATCTTCCTGCATTCTTTCAGACGATACTTCTAAAGTGAGATGGGTATCTTCTCAGTCCGCTATAGGCCAGCTTCAGGATCTGGGATCGTTCACAGGAGGCTTTAGCGCAACCCTTACTTGTTCTGCGCTGAGCTCAAACCAGTCCAACACTTATCCTGTTATAGTATCAAATGAGCTGTCAGGAGGAGAAACAGAATCAGGCGAAGCAAGCCTGACTGCAACAGTGTACGAGAATACTGCCCCGACTATATCTGATCTTGAGATCTCTCCATGGACAGGCTCTGCTGTCAACATCAATTATGGAGATACTTTCAGGCTAAGGGGCATCCCAAGTGATGATCCAAGCGGTATCTGCGGATGTTATTTCGGCCTGAGCGGCACTGTTTATTCTTCTGACGGAAACTGCATCTACTTAACCTCGGCCCAGACTGATGACAGGACTTATACTGTTGCAGCTGCAGCTAAAGACGGAGTTAGTAATCTTGGAAGCTATGCTGCCGAGACTTCTGTTCCTGTGAATGTACTGCCTAAGCAGAACTCGTTCTCTCTCGACAAGTCTCAGCCGTTCTATAACTCATCCCAGGCTGAATCTGTATCATATACAGCTTCTTTCAGCACTGCTTCTTCTGGAAGCATCCAGTCATGCAAGGTTTGGATCGAAGACCATTCAGGAAGTGTCATAGATTCATCTTCTGTCTCTCCAAGCGGAGGAAGCACTGCTTCATGCAGCGGAGTTTACTCAACTTCTGCTTTAGCAGACGGGGATTACTATCTCAGGATCAATGCAACTGATGAGGATTCTGATACTGTTACATCAGACAAGAAGGTGTTCTATGTATGTGCTGATGGAACCTCATCCGGAGCAGGATTTGATTGCAGCAAGGCTGATTATGATCAGGATGGAGCTCCTGATAAGTGCGATTATGCTCCTCATTATGAGCTTGATGTTGATATGGTGTTCAACTTCGAGCATATCAATGAGACCACTGTCAAGATCACTTCTGTTTATGAAGCTGTAACTGACTTCTTGCTGGTAGAAGAGCAGACTAACGGCACTAATATCAATATCTCTCTGCCTACAGGAGATTATGATACTATCATCAATGTATTTGATTCTGATATGAAGATAAGGCTTAATGACATATCTTTAGATGTTGGCAGCAATTATACTTTCTTCTTTGACAGGCTGAATTATTACGGCCTTAAGACATATGTGTTTGATGCTGCGCTTAACTTCTCTTCCTCTACTTTATGGCTGAGCTATGATAACTTATCTTATAGTGATGAAGAGCGCCTTGGATTGTACAAGTGTGATGATTGGGACTTCACTGCAAGGAACTGTTCTGGAGTATGGGCGGAGATTCCTTCTTATCTGAATACTACTGAAAACAAGATCTATGCTGCTGTCAGCAATTTCTCTGGATTCTCTATAGTGGAGATTGCTCCTGAGAATATAACTGAAGCTGAAGAAGTTGCAGAGGAGATTCCTCCTTCAGGAACTGTCCCTGGATTCCTGCCAAAATGTGCTGAAGACTGGTTCTGCAGCGAATGGTCTGAATGCTCTCCTGAAGGAGTTGCTGTGCGCACTTGTGTTGATCAGAACAGCTGCGGCACTGTAAGAAGCAAGCCTTCTGAAAGGCTTTCATGCGTCTATGCAGCTGAAGTGGTAAACTACACTACATACTCTATCGGCATCAGGGTACTCGAGGCTGACCGTATTGTATCTCCTGGAGAAGATCTTGTAGCTCTGGTTGCGTTATCCCATCTTTCGGGTCCTCCTTATGAAGACGGCACTATCAATTATGCTGCTTACAATGAGAAGAACAACAAAGTGATATTCAACAGGACTTATGACATCTCGCTCAACGGCTCTGATTCGTTCGCTAAAGTGCTTTCTATACCTCGTGCTGGAGACGGAAATTATTCTCTGGTAGCCACATTAAGTCTTCCAAGAAGCATCTCAACAGCTTCTGATATGTTTACTATCCAAAGCGGTCTTGGAGAGGTTATTGATACTGCAAAAGACTTGGCAGGCCAGGCCTGGAAGCTCCTGCAGAAGCCGATAAGCTGGGCAGTGATCCTTGCCTTGATAGTGATATTCTTCACTTTCAGGTATCTGCGCAAGTTCCTTGCTTTCCTCAGGAAGAGGAGGAAGAAAAAAGAGGAAAAAAGGTAAATATGGTGCTGAACAAGACAAGAGATAAGGTGATAGCGCAAGACTGCAAAGTGCTCTATAGCGTTCTTTCCAAAGCCATAGGTCTTATGTTCTCGTTCAAGCCAAGGCCGTTGGTATTTGTCTTCGATAAAGAGCAGCATATCCATCTCCATATGTTCTTTGTCTTCTTTCCTATCGATGTCCTCTTTTTGGACAAAGACAAGAAAGTTGTTGAGATCAAGGAGAATTTCCTGCCTTTCACAGTATACAATCCCAGGAACAAGGCTTTGTATGTGATAGAGCTTCCTATGGGATCTATTAGATCATCAGATACAAAAGTTGGAGATGTTATTGAATTCTGAGAGAAGTTTTAAGAAAAATGGTGGGGCTGCTGGGATTCGGACCCAGATCCGAGGCTTTCTACAAGGTTTGATAAAGTCACAGACCGTTTAAGATCTCCTATCTCCACTTACTGGAGGCCCCTATTCTAGCCAGGTTATACTACAGCCCCATTAATGTAGAGTAATTCAGAATGGCTTTATAAAAGTTGCTCAGAAGGTCTCTCAAAGCCTAGGTTTCTTCACAGACTCTGCTGTTTTTCTGCTGCCTTTCTTCTCTTCCTTTTTCTGGGATTTGGTCTCGTTGTCTTCTTCAGTTAAGTAGTCCATTATAGGCTTTGAATATCTGATTATAAGGAACAGTATTATTAGCACTCCTATAGCTATGCCGACATACAGCAGCTTGTTCTTGTATCTTGGCAGAGATTTTAAGAACTGTATGATCTCTGTCTTGTATTCTTTTGGAGCTTCTTCAACGTTCTCTATGCAGACTGTTATGTTTTGGCTTGTCTCTCCTCCTTTGTTATCATTTGCCCTTATCTCGATTGTTTCGATGCCGAAGAAGTCCTTTTCAGGGCTCAGCAATGCTTTTCCTTCGCTAAAGTCTATGTTGATATGGTCTGATCCTTCTGAGCTGAATATCAGTGCATCACCGTCTGGATCTTGTATTGCGCTAAGGTCTATCTCTCCTTGGGTGTCTTCCTGGATCGAGACCTGGCATACTGGGTTGTTCATTATCTGGTATGCTTCCCTGTATTCTTCATCAAGCGATCTTAACAGAAGTATGTACCCTTCTTTTCCTATCACTTGTTCTATCTGCTCTTTGTTTTCCTTTACCTTTTGGGCATATTCATATTTCGGTATCTTTCTCAATGTTTCTATATCTGTTACCCTTCCTTCTGTATCATATAGGTATTTTCCGTTGTCTATCACTGACAGCACTTCGTCTGTGCTGTATCCCTGTGCCAAAAGCAGGTCTGTCCTTGTCATGTTTGATTCAGGGCCGGCCTGTGCCGCTTCCTGCGGTGTTGCTATAAATCCGTATAATCCTGAGTATGCAAAAGTTCCTATCAATGCTGCAAGGAACAGTACTCCTAGTATTATGAATAGTGTCTTCTGCACTTTATTGAGATATTCTGGCGATTTCCTGTATGCTTCCTTTTCTGCTTTTCTCTTTTCTTCTTCCAGCTTTTTTTGCTCTGCTTCTTTTTTCTTGCGCTCTGCTTCTTTTTGCTCTTCTTTCTTTTTCCTTTCAAGCTCTTTCTGTTCCTGCTTTTTCTTGCGCTCAAGCTCTTTCTCTTCTTTTATGCGTTTTCTCTCTTCTTCCTTGAGCCTTTTGGCTTCTTCCTTCTTTTTCAGTTCAAGCTCTTTCTGCCTCCTCTTCTCCTCTTTTGGGTCTACAGCTTCAAGCTTTGTTTTCTTTGTTGTCTCTGCGAAGAGCATAGGCTTGTCTTCTTTAGCCTCTAGTTCCTCGGTCTTGCCTTCTTTGTCTTTCTTCCCTTTGGGCAGTATCATAAACAATATTACTAATACTATGGCCGCTGCAAGCACATATCCCCAGTATATCTTGATGAAGCCCCATATTGTTGATAGCAGTGCTGTATTGATCAGGCCGTATCTGAATCCAAGTACAGCTCCTACCAGTATTATTGCAGCCAGTATTATGAGTATTGTCAGCAGCATTGGCCTTTTCTTTGGGACAGCCATCTCCTGGTATATGTCAAGTATGTCCTTCTCCTGCTTCAGTTCTGCCTTTGCTTTCTTTTCAGCTTCTTTCTTTATCTTTTTCTCTGCTTTCTTCTCTGCTTTTGTCTTCTTTGGCTTCTCCAGCTTTTCTTTCTTTATGCCTTCTACGTCTTTTATCTTCTTTAGCATGTCTTTCCTGTGCTTGTCTTCTTTTGGCCTGTTCTTCCTGTAGTTGAAGTATGCCTTGGCGCCTACTGTTATCAATACTATCAGAAGGATCGCTCCTAGTATCATCAATATTCCTTTCAAGCCTAGTCTTGATAATATTCCCGGCCTCTTGAGCTGCACTGTTGTTGTCTGCACATAAGGTATTCCGTTAGAAGGGGTTGTCGTGATTGTGATAGGGTATTTTCCTGATTTTGCTTCTTCGCCAGGTGTGCTTATCAGG
>CAZGIN010000049.1:0-7866 GCA_964526585.1 uncultured Methanosarcinales archaeon | reverse complement strand
TTTTCCTTGAATTTTGCTGCGCCGTTGTATGCAAATTCCAGTGCAAACAATGTTTTTCCTGTTCCTGGAGTCCCGCAGACTAGAACTGTGCTTCCGAGAGGTATTCCCCCGCTTATCATAGGATCAAAGCCTTTGATGCCTGTCTTTATTCTTGTTATCTGCAACCTTAACACCGTCACCTTTTTTAAAAATGTGTTATATGATCTATATAAGCCCCTAAAGGAGTATATATATTTATGCTTTTTTCAATGGGATGCTTACCCTGAATGTGCTTCCTTTCCCTGACACTGAATGCAGCAGCTCTAGATTGCATCCTTGGTTCTGCAATAATATTTTTGATATGCTCAGCCCCAATCCTACTCCGTCATAATCCCTGTTAAGCCTTGTATCGACTTGAAAGAATTTTTGGAATATCTTCTGCTTGTATTTTTTGGGGATTCCTATGCCTGTATCGATCACGTCTATCAGAAGCTCACCCTTTTGTGCTTTTGCTTTGATCATAACATGCCCTTTAGGCGTGAATGCCAATGCATTCTCAACAACTTGGCTTATCGCCTGTCCTGTCCTTCTTGGATCGAGCTTTACTTGCGGAAGGCTCTTTGGAGCATCAAGCAAGATCTTTATCCCTTTCTTCTGCGCATCTGCCTTGAACTGTGCAGTTATATCCTTCAGCATCAACATAGGAGATATTGTTTTTTTGGAGAATAGCATCTGTTTTGCCTGCAGCTTTGAAAGATCAAGTATCTCGCATATCAACTTGTGCAGCCTTTTTGTATTCTTGTATACTCTGGTGACAGCATCTCTCTGCTGCTTGTTTATCTTTCCTAGCTGCTCTGCATTCAGCAGCTCAAGGTATCCCATCATCGATATCAAAGGTGTCTTAAGCTCATGCGAAGTGATGTTGAAAAGGTCGTTCTTAAGTTTGTATTCCTCATTTAGCTTGTCATATGCTGACTGCAGCTGTCTTGTTCTTTTCTGGACTTCTTCTTCAAGCTCTTTCGCCTGGTTTTCCATGAACTTGGTAAGCTTTACTGTGTCAGTTATGTCTTCTGCCATAGCCAGGCATTCTTTTATCTTGTTGGCTTTGTTCCTTACCGGAACAAGATGCACTTTTAGGAAAAGTTTTCTTCCGCTTGGAAGTTCATAAGGGATGTAGTCTTCTTCTACATTGTACCCTCTAAACACTTTCTTGACATCCCTTGATATGCCTGACTTGATGAAGCTGGGGTGAGAATAAACTTTTATCCTTCTTGCTGCGAGGGGATTGTCCATGTCATGCAGGCTTAAGAATGCAGGGTTTGCATATGTTATGTACCCGTTCCTCCCTATAGTGAACATGGCCAATGGAGAATTATGCACTAGATCCTGGTTCAGTTTCTTCAGTGCGGTCAGCTCCCTTAATGTTTCATCTGAATGCTGTATTTGCATATTAACGATTCCAAAAACTCCTAATATATAAATTATTTTGTTTTGGCCTATCAGCTGAATATGATATCATCTTGATATTCTAGCCTTTCCTTCTTTTGAGACAGAATACGGCGCTGTCATGTTCAGTATTATGCCTTCATAATAGAGGTTTGGCTCGCCTGATTCTCCGTCTACATTAAACGTGATCCCGCTAGAAAGCTTTCCGAAACTGTGCTCAAGCTTTGCTGAGTTGCCCACTATAGTTATGTTAAGCATATTGTTCAATTCAAAGAATGAAATCTGATATGGATCTATCATTTCATCATAAGAGCAGCTTGTAGAATATGTGCCTACAGCAGTTATGGTGATGTTGAACATTCCAGGCTCATAGTCAAAGCTGCATGAAGTTACATTCTCTTCTATGTTAAGGGCTATCTCCAAGGATCCTGTCCTGCCGAAGTATATCGATATGTCTTCTCCGAAAACATCATGTCCGTAGCTTATGTTGTAGTTTTCTGATTTCATGCGCAGCTCTTTTGCATCTTCAAGGTAAATATCCTTGATTCCTTGCTGTGCAGCGAAAGCTTCTAGACCGCTTATCCTGCTCCTGAATATGCTTGCGTTTGGGTTGGGAAATGTTTCGGCAAATGTTATGCTGCCTGGATCAGCATGATATCTGGCTCCTGAAAGGGGATATAGCTCCCTTAAGATCCTTAAGAAAGATATCGCCTCCTCTGATGTGATGCTTATGGATTCTGCCTGGCTTGTATATTCTTTTGATTCCATCATGGAAGTGAATATTACAGATGCAAAAGAGATTATCACTAGGCCTAGCACGAGCGCGCCGAGGCTAAGCAGCACCCCTCTGCTGCATTTTTTTACCTCCATATCCAAAACCTCACTATAGCAAAGTAATTTCTCTCGTAAAGATAATATCTTCCTGAGACTATCTCTCCTTCATCAGGCATCTCGTCTCCTGCTGTTAAGTTCAGCCCGTCTTCATATTCAGCGGCTATCCTGATGCTGCGGTAGAGATGCATCTCATCTAGCCTTGACTCAAGCAGTACGCTGTCGGCAAATGCGCCTTCATTGTCCAGCGCAGTAACGATATCATAGCCTTGCTTCAGCATGAGCCTTGATTCATACAAGTCTTCTGCTGAGCTGGAAGAGTAGGCTATGCCTGCAAATACTATTGCCAATGTTATTATTGCTGCTATAGTTGCGTCAAGGGCGAATACCATCCCTTTTGTGCTCTTCATCTGCTCAGCCTCAGCTCTGCTTTTACAGTCTCATTGTTATAGTAAGCGTATCTTATGACTGCAAAAGCTATCTCATTGTCTTCTGCGCTTCCGTAATCTTCAAGCACTGATCCGTTCAAAGAATATATCCTGAACCTGAAATCTTCTGTTCCCAAAGTGAGATGTTTTTTTGCTGTATCGTAGTCCATCCCTGAAAAAAGCGCTGTTTTATGCTGTGAAATCTCTCTTGGGCTGCCTGATCCCAGCCCTATAACTGCAACGTTTGAAGTGGTCCATCCTTCAGGAAGCCCGGGAGTCATGATAAGTATATCTGATATCGAAATGGCCTTTAGCTTAAGCTCATCAAGCTCATTCTGGGATTGCAGCCTTAGGTCTATGAGGTCCCATGCATAAAGGTATACAAAGATCATCGCAAAGAAGATAGCCAAGGCTAACAATAGGTCTACCATGAATACCTGGCCTCTTTTTTTATACTCCTTTTTCATGATTTCAGCCCGTAGCATTCTCTATCCTTATTATTCCATCTTCATTTTTGATAAGCACATCTCCTGTGAACTGTGCATCATAGACTTCAACAGGCATGGTGCAGCTTGTGTCTCCGTACTGTCCTGGTATAAGTATCGAATATGCTACTTCAACAAGGTTTATTATCACATCAGAGAATGATTTTGAAGGATACGTCAGCATATGGACTTGGAAGTCCCCAAAATAATATACTCTTCCTTCTCCATAACTCCAGTATGATATGGCATCCCTGCCGTTTGTGTATTCTGCTATCACAGTATACCCTGTGGCATTTATGTTGTCAATGAAGGATTCTTCTTCAAGGTCTATCCTCTCTCCTAAGGTTAGGTCATATGCTTCATCTTCCTGTATCACTTCAGCTACATACCCGTAGCTTCCCCCTTTCTGGTTGAACTCAACATCGAACGCTTCCCATTTGTCTCCTTTGCCTTCTGCATAATTGCATTCATAATCATTCCACGCCCATTTGTTGTATCTGCAGAATACATGCTCTGACAGCACAAGAGCGTTTCCCTTGCTCACCCATTCTTCCAAAGTGCTTTTGTACTGCCTATAGTCAAGTGTTGGATCTTCAAGGTACAGTACATTATAATCATCTATGTTTGCCATAAGCTCACCTACATCATCTCCTATGCCTTTTGATGCAAACCATGAAGGGCATCCATTCCCATAGCAGTCAGAGCACATGCCGTAGTTGTCTGTGTTGAGCTGTTCGCTTATATCGTCAAAGAAGGATTCGCTTGTAGGCCCGCAGTCTGAAGCCATGAAAGCGTATCTCTGAGGTGTCTGTATGACTTCCCGAAAATCCTGCACAAATATGCTGCTCTTGTTCTCTATAGTTATAAGGTTGTCAAAATGGGCTATGGCGCTTGCCCCGTCTCCTGCAGTGTATATGCTTGTAAATATGTCTGCTGCTTTGTTGCACTCTGTCTTTTTTTCAAGAAGTGGGGATAGGTTTTTTGTCTCTTTTATCCTGTCTACGTTCAGAGCCAGCACTCCCATGATCACTAAGAATAGCACTGAGATAGCCACGATCAGTTCAAAGTCCATCTGCGCCGTTTTCATATTTCTCTTTGTTTTTTTATTCTTGTCTTTTAAGCAGTTTCATTCCCATATCCTTATGGTCATATTGTCAAGGACTGAAAGCCTTATCTTATGTCTTCCTTGGTTTTTTGGGATCTCTCCTGTAAGGTTTGCTATCACAGGATATGCAAACTCAGTCTGGTTTCCGAATGCGCTTATCACTATCCTGACTTCATTTTTATCCAAAGAGGTTTCCTTGACTCCTGAAGGTATGCTCACCCACACATAGGACTGGCTTCCTGCACCATATAAGGATATCTTGTCTGCTTCTTTTGCTATGGTCTCCGCAGCATCGTTCGCCTGGCTTCCCTGAAGTTCAAGATTAGACCTGTTCGCTGAATAGTACACTATAGGTATTAATGCGACAAGCACAAATCCTATAAGTAGCATATATTCGACTGCTATCTGGCCTTTTATCTTCATTATCTTATCCAGCCCTGATTGTTTAATATAATTTGTTCTTCTTTGGAGAGTAGTTACTCCTAATTCTTGAAAACAGGCCAAACCGCGCAGGATAAAAGGTTAAATATTTATAATACAGATATGGAGTTATTGTTGTGAACAGAAAAGCTCAGTCAGCTATGGAATTTATCATGACTTATGGTTGGGTTATCTTAGTGATTCTTATAGCGATCGCAGCGCTGGCTTATTTTGGAGTTCTTGATCTCAGCAGGTTCCTGCCTGCAAGATGCTCTCTTGCTCCAGGCTTAGGATGTGAAGATTTTACTGTAACTCCAGATTCTGCTTCTATAGCGATAAGGAACGGGCTCGCTACTCCTGTCAACATTACTTCATTGAGCATTCCTACCTGCAATACTACAACAGCTGCAATACTCCTTAAGGGAGAAGTCGTCACATTAGAGTTTTCCGACTGCGATAATGGTGATGTGGGAGACCGGTTTAACCAGCTTATGAATATATCCTTCGTATTTGAGACTCTTATCCATCAGGATCAGGGAGAAGTTATAGGCATTGTAGAGCCCCCTTTATTCTCAGGAGGAAACGAGTCTGACACTACTGCTCCAATAATATCAAACATAAACCCTTCAAGCGGAAGCACTGTCTCTTCCACTCCTTTCACCTTAAGCGCTCAGACTCAGGAAAGCGCAAACTGCGAGTATTCAACTACAAGCACTTTTGCTTACGGCTCAGGAACTGATTTCTCTGTTACAGGATCGACAACCCACCAGTCGACCATCTCCCTATCTGATGGAGATTACTATTATTATATCAAATGCAGGGATCCTAGCGGCAATACAAACTCTAATGCAAATCAGGGAAGCACATTTTTCACAGTTAACACCCCTACTCTTAACCTTTCAGATTATGGCTATTACCGCCAGATAACGTTTACAGAGGACAAAGGCATTCCAAGGAATAATCCTTTCTCTTTCACTTTTGCGCACAACAATCATGTGCAGCCTGACTGCGATGATGTTATCGTTGTTGACTCCAGCCTTGATGAGCAGCCAAGCAACATAATCAGCTGCGGAAGTACAGATGTTGAGGTTGCAGTTAATGTTGTGCTTTCTGATTCCCAGACAAAGACCTATTATGTCTATTATGGAGATGTGGATGCTCCAACTCCAGCTTACAGGAGCAGCGGAACTGAGCCGATAACAGGCAGGATAGTTTTCACAGGGATGTCTATATCATGCCAGTGCGGCTCTGGAGATAAATCTGATGAGGTTTATTCTGCAATCTACCAATGGCTTCTTCCCTCCGGAACAGGGGCTATAGGCTGCGGCTCTGGTGAGCTTTGCAACAATCTTGATGTGATACTTCCTAATATCTACGCAGGAACTTCTTATACTTATGAGTCTGATAATGCAGCTACCCATGACCTTGTGACTGCAGGAGTAAGGAATTATGATCTTGTAATCACAGGATATCGATGGAATGCTGCAGGAGATAAAACCCAGGAGCAGTACAATGAATATCTAAGATTAGGAGGCCATCTGCTGTTCACAGGGAACGATCTTTCTGAGTTCACAACTTCATTTCTTCCTACAGGGTATAATGTTGATATCGCTGACTCTGATCTTGATTTTGATGCGTTCAGCTGCGCTACTTCTGATTCAAGCCATCCTCTTGGAGACAGCACTTTCTGCGGCAACTGGGGCTATAGCTGCCAGACCATGAACACCATCTCAGGAACAACAAGCCAAAAGTACTACAAGGTATGGTCCACAGGATTTACAGATCCGACTATGGTAGTGGGAGGACTTGATACCCCTTATCCTTTGGACACAACTGTCGGAACTGAGAAGACTAATTGAGCCTTTTATTCCAAAAACTATTTTACTTAGTGATATAACCTATCAGTATGATAAGGCTATTCGCAGAAAGATACAGGTTCAGCAGCTCAGGGCTAAAGAAAGAATCAGAAGATATCTATAACAGCTTTCTGAAGATTAAAGGTGTTCTCAGCCCAAAAAGATTCTCAAAAGAAGATATCTGGATGTATCATGCAGGAGCGCGAACCGACCTACTTTCATCATTAGCCTTATATGACGCATTTATCGAGAAGAACAAGACTCTGAACATGGTCCTCCTTGATATTAGAGATTTCTCTGATTTTATCATCCCCGAACTGAAAGCATGCACAAGTAAATCTATCATTAGTTCAAAGAAATCAGAAAAAAAAACAATGATCACAGCTAAATTCAGAGACAGGACATTCAACATAATATACTACACCAAAGATTTCAACACATTCTTCCCTCATGAACTGTGCAATAATATCGATATCTACCATGAGAGGGCTTTTGAATTGTTCAGAAGAGATCATCCAGAAGCCATGAAGAAAGTATATGAAAACCTCAACATTGGAGGATTCCTCATCTCAGATAGAGATTTTGAGTTCACTAAAGAATACAAAGACAAGTTCATCAGCATAGACAATATTCCTAAAGATTTCGGTTTCTATGGAAAGTTCCAGATATGGCAGAAGATTGCGTAATCTGCATTAAAAAACTTTAAAAACATGATAATTTATTATATCCATCGAAAGCTTTATAAACCCCCTCTTACTCCCTTCTAAGGTTTGGGACGTGGTATAATATCCACAATTTCTGATGATCACCATTTACACGCATTGGCGTGTAGCTTTTCCAAACTAGAGTGTATGCTCAATTATTCATTGAGTATGAAGAAGAGAATGGCCAAATAATGAATAAGGAATGTATTACATTCCCTAACCTTAAAATTTTTTTAAGTCAAGAAAATAATAGCGACCAATAAATTCAATACCCGTTGATCCTGCGGGAGGTTGCCACTATTCGGATTCGACTAAGCCATGCAAGTCCAGGCTCCGCAAGGAACCGGCGAAATGCTCAGTAACACGTTGATAATCTGCCCTATAGTTTGGGATAACCTTGGGAAACTGAGAGTAATACCAAATAGGAGATTAGTTCTGGAATGATTTTTCTCTTAAAGCTTCGGCGCTATAGGATGAGTCAGCGGCGGATTAGGCTGTTGGTGAGGTAACGGCTCACCAAACCGAAGATCCGTATGGGCCGTGAGAGCGGGAACCCAGAGAAGGACACTGAGATACTGGTCCTAGCCCTACGGGGTGCAGCAGGCGCGAAAC
>CAZGIN010000048.1:0-8040 GCA_964526585.1 uncultured Methanosarcinales archaeon | reverse complement strand
TGCCAATCATCTCGCCCCTCTACAAAATTATAAATTTCTTTTTCGCAGAAAAAGGCTATATGTCTAAAAGACTGAAATCCCCCCTCGTTTTATTTTTATAGTCGGCAAAAATTTGGGTGAAGTGAAACGTAACCGTTAAATCAATGTTAGAAATAGTCACGAAGTGATTGTTTGAGTTTCGTTTTTATCCGATTTAACGAAGGCACTAACTTTTAGGATTTTCGGGAACGTAGTGAACCTATTAGGCAGTAAGAAAATTTCGTTTAACATCTATTATGTCTAGTTTTAATTGGACATAATAGGGAGGATGGTGGGGAGGAGGCTGGAGAGATGTTCTGTGAGTGGGGTGTTCGGAGGATTTTCGGAATTTTGGTGTGAACACTTATTAATATGGTTCTGAGTCATTTCTGATATGGATTATACCAGTTATGTTGGCGGCGGTCTCGAAAGGGAAGAAGAATATCTGAAGAAACTTGATAATGCTTGTGTTTTACGGGGATATAGCAGGGAGACTTTTAAGGCGTATTCGCATTGTGTCAGGAAGTTTCTTGCTTTTGTCAGAAAGAGCGGGCTTAATCTAGGAAATGAGGCGGTTAAGTATTACTTGCTGTCGCTTGATATCAGCGTGAACTCATGCAGGCTGCATTATGCTGCGGTCAGGTTTTTCTTCAAGGAAATACTTAAGAAACCATTCTCCTGTGAAGAGATCCCTATAAAAAAGAGGGTGAAGCAGCTTCCAAAGGTGCTGAGCAAGGAACAGATAAGGAGGCTTATCGATTCTACTGATAACCTGAAGCACAAGGTTATGGTAAAGCTATTGTATTCAACCGGGATCAGGCTGAAGGAATTAGTGGATCTAAAGCGGAGGGATATCGATTTTGACAGGGGCACTGTTGCGATAAGGAACAGCAAGGGCCAAAAGGATAGGATAACGATCATCTCTGAGAACCTGCAGCTGGACCTGCTGAAGTATTATAGCGCGAACCAATTTAGGACTGAATACCTGCTGGAAGGGCGAAGGGGAAAGTATTCACGCAAGTCAGTGCAGATAGTGCTGGAAAAACTGGGCAGGAAATGCGGGTTCAGGATACATCCTCATATGCTGCGCCATAGTTTTGCGACACATCTGCTTGAAGATGGTGTTGACATACGTTACATACAGGCATTGCTTGGGCATAGCAATGTCAATACGACCCAAAGATATACCCTAGTGTCAAAACGGAATATCGAGAATATTAGGAATCCTTTGGATGGGCTGTAGCATAGATATCTTGGCGTAACATTTATAACATCCAAAATTATGGCTTTGAGTATGGGAAAAAAGAGGCTGGCGATAATCAGTGAGTATCCTCCTATGGAAGGGATAACTGCTTCTAATATGGAAGGGTTGACAAACACTTTAAGCGATGACTATGACATAACAGTCTATACCTTCAAGGGAGTGCCTAGCGGGGTCGTCAACGGAGTGAAGGTGAAGAGCTTCTTGGAAGACAAAAGGCCTTACAAGGCATATATGCACAAAAAACAGCTGAACTTCACATACTGGCCGCACTGGTTTGGAGCAACAGCAAGGATACTTTTTGGATGTGTGTTTAGGGGGGCTGATATAGTGCATCTGCAGCATGACCATGAGATATACCAGATACTATTGAAAGCTTTGCCTATGCTGAAGATCTTCGGCAAGAAAGTTATCGTTACTGAAAATACGCCTGTGAAGAGACTTAACAAGAAACAGCTCAGATATCTCAAGAAATATGACAAGATCATAGCGCATACTACTTATGAGCAGGAGAGGCTTAGGAAAGCAGGCATACCTTATGACAAGATAGAGCATATCCCATATGGAGTAAGGAATTATCCGTTCCTCCCAAAAGGGAACGGCAAGACATTCCTTTTACATGGAGAACTTATGCCTTATCATGGATATGAATATGCGATAGAAGCTTTTTCTAAAGTAGTGAGGAAAGCAGGCAACGCAAAGCTATTGATAGCAGGAGAGCCTTCACCCAACAAAAAGTCGATCGGATATTACAAGAAGCTCAAAAGCTTGATCAAAAAACACAAGCTTGAAAGAAACGTAACATTTGTGAAGCACGCATCAGAATCAAGGATACACAAAGTATACACAAAAGTCGATGTTGTGCTGCTTCCTTATCTTGAATATAAATCCAATGATATAATAGATCTCTTGGCAAACCAGAGAGCGATCATAGCAAGCCCTCTGCCTGAATTCAAGGAGCATGTAAAGGACGGGCTGAACGGCTATATCGTAAACCCTAAAGATACAAGGAAGCTGGCAGAGAAGATGATAAGCATAATCAAAGATCCTCGTAAGCTGAAGAAGATGGAACAGCACAACATAGAGATAACAGACAGAAGAGCCTGGTGGAACCTAAGAGAGAAGTATATCAGGGCTTATTCTGAGTGAGAAAGATGCAGGGGTCTCGCACTTTGTGCTCGAGCCCCTGAACTGCCTAATGTAATGTCGTAACCTTTAAATACTACGGGATTAAAGATAGGTTATCATATTTGAGGTGATCAGATGAGATTACATAAGAAGGCCCAAGGGCTGCCACTGAACGTGATAATAATAGCAGCGATCGCATTGCTGGTATTGGTAGTATTAGCAGTCATCTTCCTCGGAAGAAGCGGAGGATTCGCAGAATCCACAAAGAGCTGCGCAACACAAGGCGGACAATGCCTAGAAGACTGCGGAAACAATGCAGTATTGCCGGGAGCAACATGCCCTACAGGACAGACATGCTGCCTGGTACTTGAAGGCAGAAACGACGCAGAACCGACGACTCCAACGCCATGAACGGCGTTATTTTTTTCTTTATGGCATCATCCAATTCTGATAAGGTGGCTAGATGGACCTTAAGACAGTAATACAGGTTATAATAGTAGCTTTAGTATTGTATGTCATGTTCTATATAGCAGGAAAGTTGACTGGAAGATGGTAAAAAAAGGCATGGAACAGCTTGCGATGGTGGTAATAACACTAGCAGCAGCCATAGTGCTGGCATTGTTTGTCGGATCAGTAATATATTTCACAAATGCATCAAGATCTACAGAATCATGCAGGAAATGCCTGGAGCTGGCAAACCATGACGTTAACGTAAGATGCGACTGCATAAGAGAAGAGCTTGAGATAAAATATGATGACATAGCAGGATCTGGAGGAAAGATAGACCAGGACTTAGCGCACAAGAAGATAGCAGATGCGATGTACAACTGCCTGTACAAGTTCCACTCAGGAGAGCTTGATCCGGCGGCAGACTATTCTGACATAACTGATGAGTCGATATGCAGGCCATGCTACCAGATAACCTTTGACAGAGAACTGGAAGGGAAATATGATACAGCAAATGAAAAGATAGGGGACATACAGAAAGGAAGGCAATGGGGAGAGCTAAGCAGCCAGGAAAAACAGGAGATAGATCAGATATACCAAGATTATACCATAACAAGCCCTATCTCTTATCTAAATAGGCCCATAAAAGCAGGAAGCAAGATCAGCTACTGGGAATACCTATACAAGGAAGAAGTTCCTGAAAACTTTGCAAGCCTTGACCTAAGCGCATACACGCATTCAGCGATAGTAGAAGGAAGCACGATACAGCTGAGATATTTCAGGGAAGGAGATACAAAGATATTGAGTGCAGTTGCAGCAGTGGGCGCCGGCATTGCGTTGTCAGTAATACTTCCTGGATCTGGAGCTATAATACTAGCTGGAGAATTCATCGCAGGAGCAGCCGGAGGAGGGGCTTTAACATATCTTGGAACAAATGCTATAAAAGATATTATCGAGCATACTTCGGATAAAACCACGCAATCTGACTTAAACTCTATGATACTCGCATTCCCTGATAAAAATGCGTTCAAGAACTGCGTCAAGTGCGAAGATGCAGCAGGAAACGTGATAATACTCCCTCCAGGGACAGACTACTCATTAGAATGGGTCATACCAGAACCGGTAAACGAAAAATGGCCTGTATGCAGCATAACAATAGGCTAGACGATAAAAAATGCAAGCTCAACAGAAACTGATAACGCAAATCATCATAGGGATAGCGATACTTCTTGTGATATCGGGCATAATACTTACAATCAAGAACATACAATCAGAAGAATCCTCAAGGCTTATATGCAGGGCAAGCGTCCAGGAGAACGCTGCACTGCAGGGAGATGTATTCATGCTTTCCTCAGAAGTTAAGTGTCCTGCAAGGACATTGATCATAAAAGAAGATGTAGAAAAGGATGAATATGCTGTCAAAGAAAAGATAGCAAAAGCCATGACAGAATGCTGGGAAGATTACGGCAAAGGAGAGAAGAAGCTCTTCAGTGATACAGGCCAGCAGACATTCTGCACATTCTGCACGATCATAAGGTTTGAAGACAAGGGAAAGACCATAACAGGCATGAAAACATACTTAACAGAATACCCAAAAGCTCAAAATGCCCAGAAATACTGGGATTATCTGTATCCAACATTCAAGATAGATGAAGTATTATCTGATTTTGACCAGTTCTTTGCAGGCCTGGGAATAGGATCAGTAGGAGTTGGAGTTGAAAACCTTGAAGAGTTCAGGCAGCAGATGATAAATCTGGATGTTCCTATAGATACAAACAAAGACCTTGCAATAATGTATGTGCACGGGCAATATACCGGCTATTTTCTCAAAAGATGGTTCAGAAACAAGCTGGGGCTTGAAGGAGTGATACCAGACGCTGCAGTTGCATATATCAACTATGACAAAGAGTCCATAGAAAACTTGAGATGCACAAGCTTCCCAATACAGCAGCTGAAATACGTAGATTTCTCAGAAGACCCTTTCAAATAGACGAAATATATATAAATCCAGAATTCTGGCATCAATATATGCTAGAGAGAGGATTGAGATCTAAAAAAGCAGAAATGAGTATAGACTGGACTATGATGATCATAGTCATTGTTGTTCTCATTATAATAGGGCTTGTTATAGTAGGGTTTTCAAACAAGGGCTTAAATATACAGGTAGGCGGACTTGCAGACCTGTTCAAGTTTAAAGGTGGATGATGAAAAAAGGAGCGTCTGGAATAGGAATAGTAGTCCCTATAATCCTTGGGCTTATAGCTGTCATATTAATGATAATTTGGGCAACAGGAGCGCTTGAACCTGCTAAGAATACCTTTACATTCTTAAAATATGAAGAGTGCAAGGCGACAGGCTCAGACTTCAGCGATTATGAGTACTGGCTCAGCAATTATTTTGAAGCAACCACAATGACAACACCAAATCTTGAGGATGCAAAGACAAAGATAGCCCTTGATTTCTGCTCTGAAGCTTTATGGTGCTTCGGCAAGACAAAGGCGAGCGAGATAAAGCCTGCAAGCAACATAAAGGGCTCAAGAGCGGTATCATGCTGCTTTGATTACTTCGGAGAAGATCTGGAAAATAAACTTGGTGCTTCATATGATGATTACAAAGAAATGTACGGAGGGAAATGCTCATGAATAAGAAAGGAATATTCAATCGAATAGTAGACATGGGGATAGGTCTTATAGTTTTGATTGTAATTATATTATTGATATATAATGTTGTGAAACCAGCAAGTGAGAGCACATCAATTTTTACAGGAAGTTGGGTAAGCAAAAGCGTATGCACCCTGGGAAAAGACGAAACTTCAGTAAGCGGAGATATTGATACAGCAGGGAATGATTTCTGGGAGAAGCTTGCAAGATGCGGATACTGCCTAGAAAAAAACGGCAATACCTTTACGATCTACTTAACTGACAGAGACAATGACGGACTTCCTGATAAATGCGAACAGCCAGGACAGGAGAACAACCCTCCTGAACAAGGAGCAAGTTTTGCAGATGAATGCATAAGCGGATACTACAAAGAATACAAGAATAAGATCGGTGTAGTTGAGTACAAATATATGAGATGCTGCATAGGATTCAGCGATGAAGACAAGGAAAAATATCCAGGATACTGCAATCAAGAAAAATGAACAAAAAAGGACTGGCAACAGGAACAGTAATAACCATACTATTGGCAATAGTAATTATGGTAATCGTTATAGCATTTATGTCGCCTATATTCAAAAGCGGCTCTGACACAGTAGATGCGAATACAGTGAACACAGCAAAAGACATATGCACAAGCAGGCTAAAGGGTTTTGCAATAGACGAGAAATATCCTGTTACTGGAGAAGACTTTGCAAGGACAGTAGTAAAGTGCGGAACATGCATAGGGAAATATCAAGGAAACGAGGCATATTATCTTTTGGATAAAGACCAAGACGGAATACCTGACTACTGCGACAAGAAAGAGACTGATCCAGCCACAGACGACAGAGGAAACACATACAAAGACCAATGCAAGGGGAAATGGATATCTAAAGACCAATATGGGATGTTTAGGTGCTGCGTAGACGGAATGGACAATTACTGCGAGTGAAAAAATGCTTAATCTCAGAAAAAGAGGGGACATATCACTTGAGACGATAGTATTAGTAGTGATGGCTGTTGCAGTTGCAGTAGCCATAATAGCATTCTTCCCAACCCTGATGAAGATACTTTTCAGCACTGCAGACAACCAGGCAGAAGATGAGCTGACAGCGCTTCAGCTCAGCATAAAACTTCTGGAGAAAGAGCCAGGCATAATCAACTCAAACTCTATCCAGCTCTCGATACCTGACGGATATGCAATAGTAATGTTTGATGCAGAAAGCAGCCCGGGAATAGTAACTGTAAATGATAAGTGCGATGAAGAAAGCACAATATGGAAGCCGGAATCAACTATCGGATCAAATGCACTGCCAAAATCGATAGATCCTGATCCCCAGTGCTTCAGGGACAGCTGCATATGCTTATACAAAGGAAGCGGAGACATATTTGAAGAAAACTCATTTGATGACCCAAATGAGCCTGAAAGGCTTATGTGTCTAAGGACAAAAGGGATAGACAAGTACGCAACATACAACAGAGAAACCTGGAAACCGATGATCAATGCTTACATAGACCAGGTATATGAGCAGATATGGGAAGCATCAGGAAAAGATCCAAGATATGCTCCTGCCAACAAGCAGGAGATAGAACTTACAGTGTTTCCTTCCAATATCAACGGACTTTTGGGTTTCATCGCATATGAACAAAGACTATCACAAAATCCAGACGCATATGTAGGAACCATCAATAGTATAGCTGTATTTGGGATAGACGCACGCAAGGACGACCTTGCTGAGATCGGAATCGACTCTGAAAGCATCAGCAACAACATAATGTCCATGCTAAAATCATACGAGAACATAGTGGGGGGAGGCATCATAACTGATTATCCTGAAGAATTAAAGCCTCTTACAGATTATACCCAAGTCATATTCTACGGGAGATGCTCTGAGCATAAGATAAAATCTGAGACGCTTAACCTTTATCTCGAGAAATACAAGGATCCAGAGACAGGAAAATCGACCCTGTTTATAGCTATAGACACTCCAGCAACACAAGAAAGAGAAGAAAATATAATGCGGATAATAATACAAAACATACGCAGGACAGGAGACGAGGCATTCCAGAACAAGCAATACTATGCTGCAGCACAAATATACAAATCCATAATTGAACAGGAGCTTTTAGTTACAGATGACATACCAGAGATACAATACAGGCTAGGATTTTCGCAATATGAGATAATGGACTATGACAACGCAATATCAACACTGAAAGACCTGTCAGAGAACACAGGAAGATATTACGCAACTTCTCCATACAAGATGTATGCTCTTTATCTTATGGCAGAGATATACAACTGGAAAGCAGAGACGAGCCTGACAGAAGCAGAGAGAGAAGGAAATCTTGAGCTTGCGCAGGAACAATACCAGAAGATACTGGACAGGTATACTACAAAAGGGGATTCTACAAAAAAAGATACTGCCTGGCTTAATGTTAATAATGAGAAGACAAGCGAGATAACAAGCATGATGGGGAGTGCAGGCAGCCTTGAAGACATAAGGGCAAGAGCGTCAATGATAATCAACAATGAAGAAAATATTG
>CAZGIN010000047.1:0-8356 GCA_964526585.1 uncultured Methanosarcinales archaeon | reverse complement strand
TCTCCATTAAATAACCTATCATGAATAGTATCAAATACCCTTAATCCGCGTTCAGCTTCTGCGATCCTTCTAGCTCTTATAGTTCCATTTTGAAGATTGGCCAGATATTCTTCTTTAATCTCTAATATCTCTTGCAGGCGGCTAATCTCATCAGGATATTCTGAATCCTGGATCTGGGACCTATACAGTTCGATCTCTCTTTGGCATTGCTGAACCATTTCAGAATAATCTTCCTGCTGAGCAGTTGCAAGCCTTCCAGTATAATGCCTTCTAGCCCTATCAAAGAGCAGCTCAACAAGATCAGGATCTGTCTCTAACAGCTCAGCTCCTACAGCTCTTGCAGCATCTGTAACACGATAACTTCCGTATAATCTGGAGATCCATAGATCAGCATCGATAAACTCCTGATCATCTGTGCTTTCAGAAAAATCGCTTGCATCCTGCCTCATGCTTCTGACAATCTCGTCCATATATGCTTGTGAATGTGAGGAGTAATCGAAAATTGACTCATACCTTTCTGATGGAGTTGAGATCCTGTCATAGAGATCAGTCATTACCCTGATCTTATCTTGTATGTTTGTCCTGCTTGAGCCAAACCCAAAGTATTCATTCAGAATCTGATCTAAATATTGCTGGATAACAGGAAAATCTGATTCGTCTAGGTTAACTGCCAAACATGTTTGTGAAGGGTCTAGCTTAGCTCTTTCAGGAAGATAATCAAGAAATCCAATCAAGGTGAGCATAGACCTCATACTTTCATCATTAACTTGCAGGTATCCTTCAATAGCATTGCTCCATGCGCTAATCAAAAATGCAGGGATCGTAATATTTTTTGATTCTAAATATTCCCTAAGGCTTTCTGGAGTAAATTCACTTAATAATGCTGCTTGAGGAGCTTCTCCATCAGGATTGCTTTGCGTTTGAACCTGCCTTATCATATCTTCGATAGTATCAACTGTGCTTTCAGGATTTTCAAATAAGGATTCTTGATCCAGCTCGGGAGCATCCTGTGCGGAAAAATTGTCTTCATATGTTATAGATTCTAATTCCAACCCAGAATAATCATCAATCTGTGCAGTATGCGCAACTATTGGTTTTTCGACTTCATCGCAAGAGATCTTGTTATAGATGAACCACCCGCCTAATGCAAATAAGCCTAATGCAGCTGCAGTTGTGTAAGCAGCAAAGTTCTTTTTAAGTCTAGTCAATAGTAACATTTTAAGGTATTTTTGGAAAAGTTATATATAAATCTTTCGGTTATTAGTTACTAGATAGTGGTAACTATACTCCCCAAACAGGATTTGATCCCTAAAACAAGTTAAGTATCAAAGCCAGCATATTAAAATATGCTCTTCTCCATGACAATAACATATCATCGAACCCTTTCTGATGTGCAGTGTCTCCGATAACTATACTCTCACCGTCGCTGAAATACCACGATCCTGCATGATTATTGCTGAATAAGGCAGGAAATGAATTATCTCTATATGATACAGTGATATCTGAACCAAATGTATTTTTGAACGAGTCTGCTGCATATTTGCGTTCAGAATCTATATCCTGGCCGATCCTGTGTGTTGGGTAAGGCAATATACCTTTCAATGTGATGGTGACATCAGAATCATAGCTTACTGTGCAATAAACAGAACTGTTGATCTCCCATAGCCGTATGTGATGCCTTTTGCGGACAGTGCTGTCAGGACCTTCTAAAGAAGCATCCTGAACTTTTCCTTTGAGGTATCTTGGGCTTATAGGAGTTATTCCTTGACCTATAGAAAACTCCCATGTACTTGTATTCACAGCAGAAAAAGTAGGAACTTGTTTCCACCCTTTTTTTTCTATAGCCGAAACTGCTTCTGATAAACTTTTATCTACTATCAACAGATTGATGGGCTCTCCTTTTAACGACATATCTTTATCAACATAAGTAAATGATTCTGTGCTTCTGTCTATCATATGATGGATTGAAAAGAACAGGTAAGGAATAAAGAGAACTAGCATGATCAACAATACTATCTTCAAGGAAGCATATGTTATGCTTAAGAATCTCTTTATGACAGGCTTGTCTTTGAGGTATCTGGTTAAACTCTTGATAGGTCTCATCTTTTGGAATCACTAAGCAATCTATAGGCTGAGAAGGTCTGTTTATTTAAATTTGCTTGAAAAATAATCCCAGTAAATTAAATCTAAGAAATCAAACTCCCCAAACAGGATTTGAGCGCCGCATTATCTTGGCTATCTCTTTCAATAATTCGGTCTCTTCCTTAGAAAGAAGCTTCTTGTTCTCCTTAAGCTGGCGGAAATGCTCTTCAGGGACAGCAGAGTAAAGCATATCTCCTTCTTTGACCTGCCTTCCAATAATCACATGAGGAAGGCTGACAGCAACCTGCTTGTCTTTCTCAGCAGACTCAACATTCTTCTGCTCCATCTGGATGCCTTTGATAGTAGTTATGTGCTTGCCTTCAGTATTCATTACAGGCATGTTAGACCTTAATGTTCCGCTAAGGATATGGACTCCAACAATAGCAGGGTTAGACTGCCTGAACACATAGCCCCTAAGCACTTCAATCTTAAAAGGCCTGACTAATGATTCTAGTTTCTTTGCCTCAAGCCTTTTCCTCTCCTCTTCGATCCATTTCTCATAATCTTCTATTATCTTATAGACGATATCCCCAAATATGACCTTAACATTGCCGAATTCAGATTCGTTGACTTCAGTGCATACATTAAAGCCAAGGATAACAGCAAGGAACGGATCTTTCTCATGATTTGATTCAGCGTCAGCGATATCTTTTTTCGTAATGTGCCCGATCAAGGCTTTTCTAATAGGGATGTTCTTCTCCCTTAGGAGGAAGACGATGCCTTCCAAGCTGCCGAGAGAATCAGCCTTTACTATCAAGCCTTCATCGTCAGTATCTATCAAGACCTCTTCAACTTCAGACTGCACTTCCATAGCAGCTTCGTCAGGATTTTTTGTGAAGCTAAGAAGCGGCATGCCTGCAACCACCTCTTCGGCGTTCTTTGCAACAATCTTAACTCCTGTAGCTGCAACAACTTCCTTGACAGCCTTGAACTTTGATTTAGTATCTCGCATCTCAGCAAGAGGAGCAGGCTCAAACAATCCTTTTACTTTTGTTATGATGCAGCCGTTCACTCCTCCAATAGCGATGTTATCCCCTACCTTAAGGCTTCCATCATAGATTATCACATCAACTCCAACACCTATGCCTTTCTCTTCCTTTACTTCTAAGACAGTCCCTTTTGCAGGGCCTTCAACCTCAATCTTGAGGCTTTTTTCCATGTAACGCTGAGCAAGCCCGGCAAGAACCATGAGAAGCTCAGGAATGCCCTCGCCTGTGATCGCAGAGGTAGGGACGATAGCTATCTGCTGGGTATAATCATTGACCCTGTCAAACCTTTCAGAATTTAATCCATATTCAGAAAGCCTTCCGACAAGCTCATACATCTTGTTCTCAATTATCTGGATCAGGTTAGGATCTTGTGCGTTGATATTTTTCAACACAGGAGATCTTGGATCAGAACGGTAGCCGGAGATCTTGTCGATCTTGTTTGCAGCAACTATAAATGGCGTCTTGCTTGCTTTGAGGATCTCTATGCTTTCGATGGTCTGAGGCTTGAATCCTTCATTGATGTCAACAACAAGAACTGCGATGTCAGCGATAGAGCCTCCACGCTTCCTTAAGCTTGAGAATGCTGCATGTCCTGGAGTATCAATGAAAAGCAGGCCCGGGATGGTGAACTTCATCTTAAGAGAGTCCATCGTAGAGCCGCAGATCTTCCTTATGACATCCATGGGAATGATACTTGCGCCTATAGCCTGAGTGATGCCCCCAGCTTCTTTAGCTACAATAGCAGACCCTCTAATCTTGTCAAGTATAGATGATTTGCCGTGGTCGACGTGGCCCAATACAGAGCATATAGGACTTCTTATCTTCTCCATATAGAGCAAGAACTAAGGGCTTTTTTTAAAGCTTTTCAGAAAAAGATGTCTTTCAGAGCAATTATTTTTTCTTCTTTCCTTTCTTCTTGTTCTTATCATTCTTATGGTTTTTGAGGTAGGTGTTGAATCCAGACTTCTCAGAGAAGAACTTGGCAGCTCTTGGAACCTTTACGACCTTTGAGGCTTTTCTCGTGCGATTGATGATCCTTACTATCTTGACAAACCTTGCAAGCTTAGTAAGCCTGAATATAGATCCAAATGGTATTACAGCAATGATATCAGCCCAGCTTGTCCTGACAAAATCCTTGAATCCTAAGGATTTTTTGTACAATACTACTAAGTCGATCAAGAACAGTATCATTATTACTGTGTCAAGATACAGCAAAGAGCTCTCATAAGCAGACGTATCAAAGAAGATCTCAAGAACGACCATGATTATCACGATAACCACAGCAATAAGCATGACAGAATCCCATAATGAAATCCTGTTTTCCTGATGCTTCCTTGCAAGAGCGCCAAAACTGACACTCTCATGTTTTGAAGCTATCTTCATGATTATCATGAGAGTCTGGACAAGCATCATAGAAGCTACAAAGAAAGCCATATTAGATAAAGCGATCAACAACCGATCCAGGACAACGATATTGCTCAGAGCAGAAGTGATAACTATCGCGCTAAGGAGAAACACGCCTCCTGCTGCGATCATCCGTACATCTTCCTTATCATGGACATTGAACAATGCAGTGAACACACCACATATAGCCAGAGTAACCAGCTTGTAAGACATAAGATCAGTAGGAGTAGGAAGAGCAGCGCTGAACACTACGATAGCCAATCCCGCAAGGAAGAAAAACAATCCTAACTTTTCAGTCCATGACACTTATGACACCTCTTTTTACGAAGCTGGGATTTTGGCATTAATAAATGTTACTAAAACTCAGGCATCCTAAGCTTTATAACCTATGGAAGAAAAACTCCTAAGATGGACAAGATAAAAGAAGGGGAAGCAGAACTTATAGTTCCTCTTTCGAAGAAGATATCAAGAGAGCTTGTAGTGTTCTACAATCCTGTGATGAAGCACAACAGGGACATCAGCGTGCTGCTGCTCAATTCACTTCCTGACAAGGATATGATCATCTGCGACCCTCTTGCAGGGAGCGGAGTAAGAAGCCTGCGTTTCCTGAAAGAGCTGAAGAAAAACAAGATATCCTCTTTATACATAAACGACCATTCGATCGATGCAGCAGAACTTATAGAGAAAAACCTTTCTCTGAACAAGACAAAGTTCAGGAAACTGAATCTGCTTGATCTTCCCCATAAAAGGAGAAGTGATAAAGGGATATTTTTGCTGAACGAAGAAGCCAACATAATGTTTCTTGAATCCAATGGATTTGACTATATAGATATAGACCCTTTCGGAAGCCCAAACCCTTTTCTCAATAATGCTATCGTACGTCTTTCTCGCAGAGGGATTCTTGCAGTAACTGCGACAGATACAAGCGCATTATCAGGAACTTTTGTAAAGGCATGCAGAAGGAAGTACTGGGCAGATCCTTTGAGAAACCATAACATGCACGAAACCGGACTGAGGATATTGATCCGAAAAGTTCAGCTTATAGGTGTACAGTTCGAGAAAGCATTGGTGCCGATATTCTCTTATGCCAAAGAGCATTACATGAGAGTATTCTTTAGATGCGAAAAGGGAAAAGAGAAGTGCGACGAAATACTGAAGCAGCACGGTAATTTTGATGAGGCAGGCCCTCTATGGCTCGGAAAGCTGTGGGATGCGAAGATTGCAGAAAAGATGTGGAAACTGCAGAAAGCAAAGGGTGATAAAGAAGCAAGCGATAAGGAATTAAGCAGATTTCTGGAAATAATAAAAGAAGAAGCAAAGATAGGTTCAATAGGGTTTGTTGACGCCCATAAGCTGTTTAAGGGGGATATCCCGAAAAAGGAAGATCTTTTTTCTGCTCTTAGGAAGAAAAAATATAGGGCCAGCAGCACACACCTAAGCGGGCACGGGATAAGGACAGATGCTCCGCTGGATAAAGTAAAAGAAATAATGAGCAAGAGATAAGAAATATATACGGGTGTATAGGGGATTGAACTATCCTAACGCCCTGTCGACACCGATTATGTCCACAGAATTGACACCTTCAACTTCTGAGACCTTTGCTTCCATATCATCAGTTGAGCCTTTGTTCTCGTCATAAGCAAACCTTATGATCAAAGCCTTAAGGCCGAAAGCTACAGGTTCGATATCGACCTTTGTGCCCCTTCCTTCGAACTCAGAGATCACTGCTTTTACCTTTTCCTGAAGAGCGTCTAAATCAATTTCAGGAGACTCAGGCATAACTTTCATAGTGATAATAACATCTGCCATCAGAACCACCTAATTAGGCCCTACAAAGCCGCACTTTGGGCATGTATACTTAGCAGCTGTCTTCCTTGCATGCTTGGAACGGACGATGAATTCGTAGCCGCAACTAGGGCACGGAAACTTAGCTACGCCAGTGTCATTAGTAATCCTTTTGTTGGTTGTACCGCATTTTAATTGATTTGCCATTTTACTCAGTTGATTAAGGCTGTATTTAAAAAGCTTGTTGTTTTATAAGTCAAGAGGACATCCATTCAGGAGTTACGACAAAACTTTTTAAAGGCTTTAACCCTTTGTCTGCTCTGTAATGGGGAAAAGAGGGACAAAAATGGCAGATTCGGGTATCTCAGGTTCTATCAATAGTCTAAACAAGAAAGAAGCATCCCTTAGCGCAAAGGAGATCGCACTCAACGCAAAAGAGCAGATTCTCGACAAAAGAGAACAGGATCTTAGGAAAAGAAGCTCTGTCCTGCAGAAAGGATTATTGACTAGGGAAGAGAGGAAGCTGATACAGAGCAAGGATATGCTGCTCAGCCAGGTAGAAGCTCTATCTACAAAACTTGAAGATCTCAAAAGCGAGAAGAAAGAGCTGGCAGGATTCCTAAACGAAGCAAGAGTTGAGGCGTCAAAATACAAGAAGAAACTAGACAAGCTTGATTCTATAGAAGAGAGGCTAAAAGAAAAGGAGATGCAGCTCAAATCAAAAGAGAAAGAGCTTGAATACAGGTCACAACATTCATCAAAAAAGGAAAGCAAGGCAAAATCATTGCTGAAGGAAGCACAAAGGCATAAGGCAAAAGAAGCGAAGCTGCTCAGGCGCATATCGGACTTGGAACAGAAAGAAAAATCACTAAAGCCATTGGATTCAGAGCTGAAGAAAAAAGAGAAAGAGCTTAACATGAAGGCATCCAGCCTGAAGAATCTCGAAAAATCCATATCAGACAAGGAATCAAGGATAAAAGCTGACGAGAAAGAAGTAGAATCCCTGAGAAGGGAGCTGGAGCAGGACCAAGAAGATATCGAAAATAAAGAGATAGAGCTCCAGAAAAGGATCGATCTGAAGGAAGAAGAGCTGGACAAGAGATTCAAGCTGCAGCAAGACCAGCTGGAGAAGCAGATATTGGATAAAGAAGCTATGCTGAAGGATAGGGAAGCAGAGCTTGACAGGAGAGCTAAGAAGCTTGAGGAATCTAAAGACCTTAAGAAGCTCGAGAAGACGCTTCGTGCTGAGTACTATGCAGAAGCAAGGACGAAAGAGGCAGAGCTCAGGAAATCAGAATCAGATCTAAGGAGAAAATACATAGAGCTTGAAGCAGACCTGAAAGCGAAGCAGCAAGACGCATTAATGAGAAAAAGAGAATCTCTCAAAGAAAAGCAGGCAGAGCTCAAGAGGATCGAGAAAGACCTCAAGGAAGACTACAAGAAGAAGATAGTCGAGAAAGGGAAAGACCTCAAGCGGCTTGAAGCAGAGCTCAAGGAAAAGTACACATCAAGATTCTCAGAAGAAGAAAAATACCTCAAAGAGATGGAGAAAGAGATAAAGAGAGCTAATACAAGCGAGGCCAACAAGAAAAGGAGAGAGCTTGACAAGATCGAAGCTGAACTGCAGCGCAGGAAAGTGGAGCTCACAAAGAAGCAGGATGAGGAGATAAGGCAGCTTAAGGCAGAGCTTGATGAAGAATATGAAGAAAGGATCGCTGTAAGGGAGAAGGACCTTGACCGGAGAGAAAAAGAGCTCAAGGAGATGGAGCTTAACCTAAAGAATGACTATAACCAGAGGCAAGCAGAGCTGAAATCAAAAGAGCAGGCACTTAAGAAAGAAAATCTAGAGAAACTAAGCTATGACAGGTCAGAGATCGCTAAGATGAAAGCAGATCTCACAAGAGAAAAGAAGAAGGTACAAGGCCAAAAACAGACAGAGATAAGGAAGATAGAATCACAGATAAGGAAAGAGCATAACGAGGTATTAAAATCAAAACAGCAGGAACTGAAGCTTCTTGAAAAGGCTCTCAGAAAAG
>CAZGIN010000046.1:0-8461 GCA_964526585.1 uncultured Methanosarcinales archaeon | reverse complement strand
CAAAGATCTCAGGAAAGCGCTCAAGACGCAGCTGAGATTGAACCAGCTGTTCAGAAGCAAGGCAATGCATGTCATTGCAGAGATCCTCGCGTTCTTAAAGATAATACCATACAGCTATCTCGGACTGTTCTATGCAGACTCAGGAAGGATCAAGTGGCCGGGAGCGAATGGAAGGAAGATAACATATCAGGATCCTTATACCGGTGAGAAAAAGGAGAGCAGCGAGAAGATACTGTTCCGGGATGGGATCAAGAAAGCGATGAAGATGATCGAAGCAGCGTTTGAATATCACAATGATAAGATCACTAGAGAAGAGTGCGCCAAAATAATAAGAGGAGAAAGCCTGGGTACAGGACATGCCGGAATCCCTGTGAAAGAGATGAAGCACTACAAAGAAAGATATCCTAGATAGTCTTGTTCAACAGATATGATCTTAACCCTTACTCTTTCAGAAGCTCAGAATCAGACAGATTGCAGTATAAGCATAATGCAGAATAATATGCTATGTTGTTGCGAACATTGGATAATTGCTTTTCGTTCATGATGCACCTCAGGAGGATATGACAAGGAAGATCGAGATAAAAAGGCGCCAGGAAGGCGCCTCAGCACGATCTCATCGTAATCATCTCCTGCATACTTGAATATGATCAATGATGTGTGAAATGGTGAATATGAAAGGCTGGGGTCTCCAGCCGGATACGGATTGAACCGGGAATAGGTTGGTGCGTCCGATCAAATCCAAGGATCAATGCGGTAAAAGACGCTTCCTGGCCGCATAATCCCTTACTGCTCCACTAATAGCCCAAAAAAAGGCTGAGTCGTCAAGGTTGTCAATGTAAACAGCATGGATAAATATTGAAAATATTGGCACAACAATATCCATGCTGACTAATATTAAAACAAAGTTTTATATATACATGATGTTAGTATAGTACGATTGTACATACATAAAGCCAGGCTTTGAGCAATGTACTGCTAGGCTGAGGCGCAATTTCAATCAAAAAAGAAGGTGTTTGGAATGCATGTAAGAAAACTAGTAAAAGCCGGCGAAGCAAGCCACACAATCTCTCTCCCAAAGACATGGCTGGAAAGGAACAGCCTGAAAAAAGGAGATACAATCTATATCAACGAAAACCCCAGCAACGAGCTTGTGATATCATCAGAAAAGAAAGAAGCAGAGCTCGCAAACAAGGAGATAACCATAACTGTAGACGACAAAGAACTGGGAACTATCCAGAGGGAGATAACATCAGCATATATCAACAACTACAACACGATAACTATCATCGGGAAGAATCTCAACCAGCCTCTAAAAGAGATAAGAAAAACTATACATGACTTTGTTGCGCTTGAAATAGTGGAACAGACAGCGACAAAAATCGTGGCTAAAGACCTGCTTAATCTTCAGGAGATAAACCTGAACAAAACAATACGCAGGATGGACATGATACTAAGAAGCGTCATAACAGATTCTTTAGAGAACATCGGCGAGAAAGACATAAGCGAAAGCGTATCATACAGAGATTATGACGTAAACAGGCTATACTTTCTTATGTACAGGCTGATGAAAGGAACCATGGACGACATAAGGATAGCAGAAAGCTTCAAAATCAAGAATTCAGATGCATTAGCAACATGGTATTTAGCAATGAACATAGAAGCACTAGCTGACAGCAGCAAAAACATGAGCTTAACCCTGCACCAGATAAAGAAAAAAGACAAGTTCTCAGCACTGCTGAAAAATATGGAGCAAACATACCTCAACGCTATGAAAGCATACTATACCCAAGACAAAAAGCTTGCAGACCAGGTAGCACTAGATAGGATGAAGCTTGTAAAAGAATGCGACACATTTTTAGCGAAGAATCCAGAGCCAGTCCACATAGGATTAGTAAGCGAAATGAAAAGCATGCTGAGCAACATAACAAACATAGCAAGGATAGTATTAGATTTCATCCCTTCGGCTTAGAATCACGCACAGAATCAAAAGTCTGCTGAAGGTCAATAATGTATTTTCCGTCTGCAACCCTGAAGACGACAGGCTCTTTCTTGAAAAGATGCACCAAGTCGATCTCATACTTGCCAGGCTGAGCTACGCGCACAGACTCAAAATCCAATATGACTGGAGAATCTGCTTCGGGATCAGCACCGACCATATCAAATATATCAGCTTCCATCTGTTTCTTATCATCCTCAGAAAGATCGACGATCTTAGCCTGCTTCGCAGCCTCAAGCTTTGATTTCTTGATGAAGAAAAACAATTTTCCGCCGCAATGACAGCCTGAAAGGATCTCCTGAGCGCCGTCATCAAAGAATTCCCCGCAGCGCACACATTGATGAGGCATTATCACTTCCTCCTGCGTCTCTTGACGCGCTTCTCCTGCATGAGGAGCTCGATCTTATGAGGATCCTTCTTGATATCCTTAACAATGCTTGCAGGACCTATCAAAGTAATGCCCTGCTGATAACCAAGCAGAGAATTTACGATTCCCTGCCTGAACTTCTGCATGAAACCGGCATCACGGTTAGACTTAGGCTCTATGACGGCAAGCTCAATGCCCTTAAAATCCTTATTTATCTCTTCCATCGTGGCTTTAATCAATTCGGTCTCTTCCTCTTTCTTCAGACGGCCTTGGAGAAGAACGATCTTGTCCTCCTTGGCAACATTAAGAAGCTTCCTGATACGGCCTATAGAAGAAAGATCCTCAATTTCAGCATACGGAATGAATTGCAACGTCACCATCTTATCCCACCAACACAAACAATGCTTCATAAAACTTTTCTACATTCTTTCCCTTCTTGGCAGATATGCCGATCACATCATACTGGGGGAAAGCAGCCTGAACCTTCTTGATGCTAGCTCTAGCAAGATCTGTCTTGTTCGCTACGACTAATACAGGGATGTCCCTAGCCTGAAGATTGCCTATGATTGTAATATTAACTTGAGAGTATGGGTTTTTTGTAGCATCTAATACTACAACAACCGCATCCATGTCATCAAGCCACTTGATAGCATCAATAACCCCTTTAGTAGCATCTTTAGCCCTTGACTTAGCATCAGCTTCCTTCATGCCAGCCTTCATGAAATCCTCATAATCTATCTTAGTAGCGATTCCAGGAGTATCTACCAAGTTAAAAGTAAGCTCTTTTTCTCCTGATTTAATCGAGATCTGCTCCTTGATCTGGATCTCTCTTGTTTCGTGAGCGATATGAGAAGTAGAACCCATCTCCTCGCCAAGCCAGTCCTGACAGATGCGGTTAGCCAAAGTAGTCTTGCCGGCGTTTGGAGGCCCATATATTCCAAGCTTGATATGCTTCTTACGCTTGAATATGTTGTTCAAGACCTTATTTATGAATCTCTGAATAAAATTAATCATCCTAACACCATAAAAATGGTTGATGAGGCTACTTAAATAGTTTTTGGTTAAGCCTCATCTCAAAAGCTCTCTTGCCTGAGCGCAAAAATCAGCAACCATCCCTACAAAAGCTCCTTCAGCGTCATAACCACTAGAAGCAGGAATCGGGCTGAATGAAGTAAAGTTAGCATCTGCTTTTCCAAAAGGAGCAAAAGTGACAGCTTTGTGAAACTCAGCAAACTGAGAAGTGAAATAAAAATTAGGAGCTTTAGGCCCAAACGACCTCTTCGCAAGGCTAGTGATGTGGAGATCAATGTCATTAGCAGGCCTGAAGATAAAACTCCCTAGAAGACGGCTGGCATTCTTATCAGACTTGCGGAGACCTGAAAGCAGAGACTCAGCATTCTTCTTCCCCTGGATCCTGATTATAACTCCTCCTGGAAGCTTCTTCACCAAAGAATCAAATACAGCTGAGCTTATCTTACCACTAACTAAATCTGCAGAAAGGTTTGCAAGAATTACAAAAAATGACTCGGCAAGCATCACAGAATCTCCAATGACAAAAGGGACTTTCATCCTTGAGCCAGGAATGCCAAGATAAGAAGAGAACTTATCCTCATCCTTAAAAGGCTTAAGAGTCTGAGAAGAAGGCTTAGCTCCAAAAGAAGGCATCTCGCCTGAAGAAGGAGCTTTCAAAGCAAAAGGCTTAAGCGATTCTGAGGATGGAGCTTTTTCCGGCTGCATCGCTGGCTGCTTTTTCGCTTCTTCAAGAACCTCCTGCACCCACTCAGGAGACTGTGCTCCAGATACATCAGGAGCATGCCTGTAGATAGTGGGCTTGGAAACAGGCTTCTTCCATACCTCAACGAGATGATCACGAAGGATCTTAACAGGCTCAAGATAGAAATGCATAAGGCCTTTCTTTATACTACCGCCAACAGGGATGCTGCGGCTATGGGCAAGAGCGCCTTTCATGACTTTCTCAAAGAAAGGAGCATAACGCTCTGCATACATCTTAAGATGATCTTCATTGATCCTGTAATACCTAGTGGATGCAGGATCAAGAGGCCTGAAAAGGGTCTCTAAAAAATTGATGAGATGGTCAAGATCTGAGATTAAGCCTTCAACCTGTTCCTTCTGGTTTAAGGGTTCCCTGCGCTCAAAAGACATAGGGCGCTTCTCAGTAAACCTGGAAACTGCAACAGTCTCAAGTATAACCAAGTTGACAAAAGTGATCAAAGCAGGAACAAAATCACGCCAATCAGTATGCACATTCTCAAGATCCCAGGCAACCTTCATCTGAAGCTGAAGAATCTCCAGAAGGTCGTGGCTTATCATAAAATTAAACTCGCGGAATGATGACTTAGCAAGCCCAATACTGGATCCCTTATTATCATGCAGCTCCTGCTCAACCTGGTGATAAAAATCCTTATCTTCAGAACGGCCTGTACTCGTCAAATCCCAAAAGAGATGCTTCTTCTCAAGCATCTTCTCATAACCTTTGACAACTTTCATCTCAGAAGTGAAAATATTATGCCCTTGGCTGAAGAGCCCTCCAGGCCTACAATCTCCAAGGCGCTCCCTTATCTGGTGCTGATCAAGACCGTGAAGCTGGATCTTCCTCAAGAAACCAGCGATATTGACAAGATAATTTACTTTCTCCTTCCAAAAGTCACGGATAACTTTTCTTAATTCATCAAGCTCATCAAGAGTGTAATTATGAGGCTCGTGTATTGATACCATAGAATAAGGATTTTCTTTTATCTTTGCATCAGGCATGGATGATCACCGCTTTTATTGTACACGAGGATAATTGCAAGCCTCATTTAAATAATTATCCCAATCGATAACTTTATTAAATTCAAGTTTTGTAAAGATATCATGGAACAGCAGCTGGGACTTAAAGGAATGCTTCCAGTATTGAGGGAAGCTATAGAAGCAATAAGCTCTTCTGACGCAGACAGGCTACATGAGCTGAGCAACCACACGATACATACAGCCTCACTGTTCCAGGACAGGGATTCCATAACTATAGCAGTAATCATGTACTCAATCTCAAAGATAATAGCAAGAACCGGAAAAGTGCCGGATGTAATAACAAAGCAAGTTGAGCACTGCACAAGGCACCTTGAAAAAGGAGAGACAAGAGCATTCCAGGGCTGCCTGAAAAACGTCCTTGAAGCGATATCAAAAGCAGATACAAAACTGAAATGGTATATAGACGAAGTGATACAGCAGGCTCAGATAAAGAAAGGAAGCAGGATACACGAACACGGAATAAGCATAGCAAGAGCAGCTGAGCTGTTAGGAGTGAACGAATGGGACCTTATGAGATATGTAGGGCATACGAACATAGCAGAGAAATCAGAAAGCTCAGTATCAGTAAATGAAAGATTAGGGTTCACAAGGAGGCTGTTCAGATGAAATCCCTAGTATTTGATTCTGGCCCTATAATAAGCATGGCAATGAACAACCTGCTATGGATCCTTGAGCCATTGAAGGAAAAGTTCGGCGGAGAATTCTACATAACACCAAGAGTAAGGTATGAAGTTATAGAAAGACCGATGAAGATAAACAGGTTCAAATACGAAGCGATACAAGTACTAAAGCTGGTAGAAAAAGGGATCCTGAAAGAGATAAAGACAGGAAGGCTGAATGAATTAAGCGATAAGCTTCTTGAATGCTCAAACAAGATGTACTGCCTAGACGGAAAGTGCGTAACCATATGCCACAGAGGAGAGATGGAGACCATCGCAGCAGCGATCATGGCAGATGCTAAAGCGATAGTCATAGATGAAAGGACAACAAGGATGCTGATAGAACAGCCGCAGAAGCTACATGAGATAATAGAAAGGAAAAACCACACAAAGCTGAAAACCAACACCAAATGCCTGAAACAGTGGCAAGAACAGACATACGGACTAAAAGTGATAAGAAGTACAGAACTGGCTGCAACAGCCTATGAGCTAGGGCTGTTATCAGACCAGATACCCGATATAAAAGAAGGAAAGAAACAGCTGCTTGACGGAATACTGTGGGGATTAAGGATAAACGGCTGCTCAATATCGGCAAAAGAGATAGCGAAGATAGAAAAAATAACGAAAGATGTTATTTCTTGAAAAAGGAAGACGCTTTTTTCTTTTTGACATTAAGGAACCATAAAGGTTTCAGAAGCTTTCTTGCGCCTGATGCGTCTTTCTTGAACTCTTCATCCTGCTTAACAATATCTTCCTCCTTAGGAAGCTTCTTTGACTCAAGCTCTTTAGCTTTCTTCAAAGCAGCGCTTATCTTTGGATCCGAAGGCCTATAAACAGATTTGGTGGAAGATCTTTTCGCCATATCAGGATAATAGGGTGAAGAGTATATTAAGTTTTTGATTTTGGAAGAAGCGATATATTTTTATAACCTAGGGTTTAAGGAGAAAAAATGGGATTTTTCGGATACCAATGGTTTCATCATGAGTATGAGCACGGCAAGCATATCAAGAGCAATGCATTTGACGTAGAAGGAGAAAGCGGCAAGTACAAAGTAAAAGTAGCATCCTTATTCAGGCCGCTGCAGCTCTATTCAGAGGAGAAAAAAAGAATAAACAAGATCGATGTAGAAAAGAACTATATCATACCCCATGGGGGAGACCTTTTCTCGCTGCATGTAAAGAAAGCAAAACTGAACTTCTTCATCATGGACTTAGCAGGACACGGATTTGCCGCGCACAAGATAGCAGACAAGTTCAAGCACCTAGCATTCAAGCACAGGGATGAAGACGATCTTCTGCACAAGATATCAGGAATATGGGAGAAAGAAGGAAGAAACATAATGGCAGAAGCCAGAAAAGAGATAGCTGATGCAGCAGAACAGGCTAAGTTCCTGCACGACAAAGAACTGGTCGAAAGACACCTGAGGGAAGCGCAAAGGTTTGAGCTAAACGGATTCCTCACAGCATGCCAAACAATAGTAGACCTTGACAAAAGCCAGATAGACTTCTACAATTACGGGCATCCAAACCAATACTTAGTCATAATGAGCCCGAAAGGGGAGGTACTGCATTTCCATGCATTCCCAAAGCTTAGAACCTTAAAAAATACCGCATTTTACCTTGGACTAGCCCAAAATTTCCAATTTAAGAAAGATCATTACTCCCTAGACGGATTCCATAAGTTCAGGCTGATATTATTCTCAGATGCGATACTTGAACAGACATTCTCAATACCAAACATGGATAAAAAAGAAGTGCAAAAACTTATGAAATACCTAAGTAAAAACCTAAGGGAAGAATACCACTCATTCCTAGATAGAGAGAATGAAAAAGACAGGATGTTCAAAAGGCATGAAAACCTGTTGATCAACACAATCAAACATCTTGCAAGAGAAGATCCAAGAAGATTTGTAAGGATGTTCGACAGGCTGCTGATAAGGATAAATGATGCAGAACAGGAAGATGACATAACTCTAGTAGTTGCAGATATAGAGAAGACAGCATAATTATTTAAACATACAGCTTATCCTGAAAATCGTGATAAAAGGCCAGATAATCAACGGCGGATTCGGTAAAATACTTGTAAGAGAGAAGGCAGGAAAGAAGCTGGAGATAGGAGAATTAGTAGTATCTGAAACGGATAATGGGAAAATAATAATGCAGGTGTATAATCTTCTTTTCGGTTCGCAAATATCCCAACAAAACCTTGAGCTCATCTCAGGCATGCTGATGGAAGAGAATACAGACCTAAGGTTTATGGATGAAAACCAGAGGAACTATAACCTAGCTATGCTCAAGAATCTAGTTTATGTTGATAGAGATGGAGCAAAGCTGTGCAAACAGATGCCGACCTTCTTTGGAAACGTACGGGAGATAACATCACAGGACCTTCAGTTTTTAGTGAAGCCAAATAATTCAATATTTCTTGGGAAGCTTCGTAGCGGAAGCAAAGAGATGGAAGTACCGATATTTTTAGACGGAGAGAAAGTTTTCTCGCACCACATACTGATATCAGCAACAACAGGAAGAGGAAAATCAAATTTAACTTCGTGCATGCTGTGGGATTCGGTAGAAAAAGGATACTGCGGAATACTGATACTTGATCCTCACGACGAATATTATGGGAGGA